>CARBWQ010000126.1 GCA_948949055.1 uncultured Eubacteriales bacterium
AGTAAGATAATTATTCCTATTTCTACAAATAGCATTGATTACTCTATCAGCAACAATAATTTCCATATCCGAGAGAATTTTATCGTCACCCTTTCTTCTTGTAACATCTTGACATTTTGTAATAAAATTAAGAAAATCAAGTGCTTTGATTAAATTGCCAAAACATTTATTAAGGTTTTTCGACATATCATAATCATAATTTAGTTTAGCATCTTTTAGCCATGTTCTGATTTCTTTTATAATAGTCTTATTTTTGATATTATTTGTAGTATAATATTCTTCAACTAGTGAATCTAAATCGATATCGATTACATAGTTTTGCTTTTTCATATTTAAGAATGGCATACCTAACGTTCCGTAATATTTGTCTTCTTCTTTCAAAAGCTTACCATTTATTTTATCAAGTCTTATAAGATAATTTCTAAGGTTTGTACAATCAATAGCATTTGACCTGCCCGTCTTAAAACTATATGAAAAATCATTTTTCAAATTGCCGTGGCGAAGGCAAAGTATTGAGTCATTTTCATTTTGGAAATGAAAATGAGGGGAATGCGCTGTTTCAGAAAAGATTTCCTTTTTCTTGTCAAAACCTATCCAAATGTTTTGATGTGCATGTTGACGCACTTGATTGTCATAACGCACTATTGACATAGCCTTATTGGGATCACCGTTTAGTAGCACATACATAGATATAGAAAGTGACCTATCATAAAATCTTTTAATGCCAGGCGCTTCTTGGTCTTTTTTAATATTGTCATAACCATTTTTTGAACTTTCATTGACAAGTTTAAAGCTCTTTGGCACATTTTTAAATTCAATAGTTTTAGCAAAGATAGTTTTCTCATCTTTTGCCATAAAGAACTTTATATCTTTAATGCTATTATTACTTTTACCCGAGCTTCTATCTATCAAATCTTTGTTTGCAAATTCATAGACTGGGCTATCAAACTTGTATCTCTCAACATAAATAGGAAATTTTACGCAAGCTTGCATATAGTCATAATCACTTTGCGTAATATAAAAAGGTGTATACTTCCACTTTTTATCAAAGAATTTTTTTGCTTTAAAATTATTCATTAATCTATAAGCTTCGCCCTTAATATGGATATTGCTATTATATTCATTATTTACTACTGAAATTTTATCCAAAATGCTTTGTTTTAAAATTGATACTATCTGCTTAGTATCATTAGTTTTATAGTCAACAGCTATATCTATAATCGCATTGTCCCGTTTCCCATCTAAATATTTGCCACCATAGCCAGACAATCTAAATTTCTTGTATTCTTCTGGGGACATAAATATATGGTTTTTATCTTGAATTTTTTTACGACTCATATATACCTCTTATATATTTATTGTATCATATTACAAAAAAAATGCAATAGTAAATTGCAAATATTATCAAATTTGGCTAAATATCTTTAAAGGAAATTCTATTGACAAAATTTTTATAATACATTAAAATAAATAAGAAATAAAAGCGAGGTGTATGGCAGATGAAAATTCTTAAAAAATTCAAAAATTTGCCATACAAAACAAAGACGAGTTATTTAAACAAATTAACGATGATAGTAAATATAACTTGGGCAATAATTAAACTTGTCTTTGCCTATTTGATATCTTCTGTTTTCATTTCTTTAAGTGGTTTTTATACTATTTTTATTGGACTAGCCAAAACTGCCTATTTTGATGGACGTAGACATTCAAAAAAGCTCTATGATGAACATAAGTATTATAATCGAATAGCTTTTGCCATATTTTTAGCTGGAATACTCTACCTATTTTATTTCATTGAACTATTTATCCATCCAAAAGAAACTCAATATAGTCTAACTATCTCAATAACACTGGCTTTAATCGCTTTTTGCGAAATTGTATTTTCGGTATGTGGACTTAGAAAATCAAAGAAAACAAACGACCTTCTTTTGTCTGGTCTAAAATTCATTAACTTTTCCAGTGCTCTTTCATCAGTTGTACTCACTCAGATTGCATTGTTATCATTATATCTACCATTTTCACAGAGCATTATTTACAATATGATAACTGGCACTGTTGTAGGCTTAATGACAATATGTATTTCTTTATATATGTTTTTATCAGTCAAATTTAGATTTAGAAAAGTTTATCCACTTATAAAACAACAAAGTTTATATAAAATAAAGATTGTACGAAATTTCAATCTATTACTTGCAAAGGAGAAATTATGAAAATTAATGTAGTTGGAAACATGTGTACATGGACAAAAAAACTTTCAACAAGCTATATCATAAATGATGAAATTCTTTTTGACGTTCCACAGGGTTCTTTCAAAACTTTATTTGCCGACTATGACTTATTAAAAATTAAATATATAATCATAACACATTTCCATAGCGACCATTTTATGGATATTCATCTAGTACTAGACTACTTATATCATCATATTGATCATAAAGTTGTTATAATAGCACCCAAAGGTTGCAAAGAACGCCTTTCTTCAATGTTTAGATTAGTTGATGTAACTTATCTGGAAGAAGCTATGAAAGATATGTTTACTATCATTGAGTGTGAAAATAATAAGATTATAAATATTGATGGATATAAAATCAAAATGTTTAAAATGCTACATCTTGACTTAGATAGTTTTGGATTTACTATTGAAAAAGATGGTGTAACTGTCGGATTTACTGGTGACACTGCAATGTGCAACAATGTCAGAAAAATCATTTCTAAGAGTAAGGTTTGTTTCATTGATACTGCACAAATAAAAGTCACCAATAAACATCTCTGCGTACAGGAGGTTCAATCTCTTACAGATGAATATCCAAATTGCAAACTATTACCTATTCACCTGTCAATATTCTCAGTTGAACAACTAAAACAACTTAACATTCCTTATCCTAATGAAGGCGATATAATTTATGTAAACTAAAAAGACGCACCATTTTGTTGCGTCTTTTTAAATTTCTATTTCATCATCTGATAATTCAGAATTTAATAGGTTATTCTTATATTCCTGGACTTCCTTGGCAATTTTCCTACCTTCTCGAACAAGCTTAAAATAATTCCTTCCGGTTTTGCTCCACTCCCTACTTTTTGTATAAGCTAGCGTTCTTATATCATCATTTTCATGCCCACGATATTCTATTTCAAATTTAGCACAGTAAAGTTCGCCAGATTTTTCAAATTTAAACATTTTTTTAATGAAGTTATTTATTTTGAAAATATTTTCTTTTCCAAACATTTTAAAAATCAAATCTTTGTCATCACTCATACAACAAGTAATTATATCTTGTAAATTTTCTTCAATAAAATCACCAAACATTGGAAAAAGTGTATAATAAATTGCCTCTTTATATTTATCATCATTAATCAAAAATCCATCGTTTTTCATTCGTTCAGCAATTTTACAAGTAAAGTATTCATTAATAACTTCATTTAATGGTGTAATATCACGATTTAAGTAAAGCTTATAATTTAAAGAACTTCTTATACCCATTTTAGAAACTTTTTCATCAAAAAAGATATTTGTTTGCACGGCATGTAGCATTTCATGAACTAT
>CARBWQ010000127.1 GCA_948949055.1 uncultured Eubacteriales bacterium
AATAACAACAGCAGTTGCCATTTTTTCTGGGTTAGCACGAAGTTCTTGCATTTCACTTACTAAAAGAATTGTCTGTTTTAAGTCATCAAGACCCATTCCCATTTTAGCAGAGATAGGAACGCAAATAGCATCACCACCCCATTCTTCTGGTAATACTTCATGTTCTGCAAGCTGTTGCTTAATTCTATCAGGGTTAGCTTCTGGTTTATCCATTTTGTTGATAGCTACGATTATAGGAACTCCTGCTGCTTTAATATGGTCAATAGCTTCAATAGTTTGAGGCATAACTCCATCATCAGCAGCAACTACAAGAATAGCTATATCAGTTGCTTTTGCACCTCTTGCACGCATCTGAGTGAATGCTGCGTGACCAGGAGTATCAATAAATGTAATCTTTTCGCCATTAAACTCAATTTGATATGCACCAATGCTTTGAGTTATACCACCTGCCTCGCCTGCAACAACATTTGTTTTTCTGAAAGCGTCAAGAAGAGATGTTTTTCCATGGTCGACATGACCCATAACTGCTACTATTGGAGCGCGTTTAATGAGCTTAGCTTCATCGTCTTCCATTTTAGCTTCTTCCATAAGTTTTTCTTCAAAAGATTTGTCAGCTTTAAGTTCAAGAGTTATACCAAAATCGCTTGCAATAAGTTCAGCAGTATCATAGTCTATATTAGAATTGATAGTCGCCATTACTCCAATAAGCATAAGCTTTTTCACAATTTCAGTTACAGGCTTACCAATTTTTTCACTAAATTCTTTTACAGTAATCTCTCTTGAAGTTAGTATTGCATGTTTGATAACAGTAACAACTTTATCTTCAACTTCACGTTTTTTCTTATTACCACTCTTTCTAGAACCATAACTAAGTTCTTCAATTCCATTTTCATCTTCGATAAAAATATTATTTCTCTTTTGTTCATCTTTGCGTCTATTTTGATTTTTCTTTTCATCATAACTATTGTTGCTATGTTTCTGTGCGTATTTAGCCTTTGCAGCATAGTTACGGTCATTTTTCAAATCGATTTCAGGAACATCATTGCTTGATGATGAGAATGATCTAAAATTATTACCTTTTGAAGAAACAAAATTGTTATTTCTTGGTTTCTTATCTTGGAAGTTTGTTTTGCCATTGTTATTGAATGGCTTATTAAAATCTTTTCTTCCACCATTAAAGCCATCTCTACCATTTGAATTAGATTGCCTATTATAGTCAGGTCTATTATAACCATTTTGATTATTGAAATTACCTGGTTTTTGTCTATTTCCTGAGAAGTTTCCATTGTTATTGTAATTGTTATTATTTCTAAAATTATTGTTTGAGTTATTATCGAACTTTCGCATTCTATTATTGTTTTCAGCTGGTTTTTGGGTTGCAGAAATAGGCTCAACTTCTTTAATTTCAGGTTGAACTTTTTTCTCTTCTTGATTTACAACAGGTGTTTTTTCAATAGCCACCTTAGCCTTTTCAACTGATATTTCTTTTAATCTTTTATTGATTTTATTGCTAAGGCTTTCTACTTGTCCTTTTGACTCCCTTAAAGATAGCAAAATTTTAGAAATTTCACCTTCTTTTTGTAAGTCATGTATCTTCTTTAAATTTTCTAATGCTTGATTTGCCAATATAAACTCCTTGATATTAGAGCAGATTTGAAATTAAATCGCTCAAATTTTTATTTTTCAGTCCAATAATTTTACAATTTTTAATCGAAGTAAGCTCTTCCAAGTTTTCTACTTCAACAATGGGTATTTCATTTCCCCTAAAACGCTCTACTATTTTCATAGTATTTTTTTGAGCAGACTTATCATAAACGATAAGATAGATTTTCTTTTTATAATTTTTTAAAGCATCACTACCTATGATTAGATAACCACCTTTATGAGAGATATTAATATATCCTTTTAGTTTACTTATTTCCAAGTAAAACCTCCTCTATATTTCTATAAACCTCTTCGTCAACGTTTGATTTGAATGCTCTATTTAAAGATTTTTGTTTTTTAAGTTTATTTAAACATTCTGTGTTTTTGCAGACGTATGCACCTCGACCATTCTGTTTGCCAGTTAAGTCTATGGAAATTACTCCATCTTTGTTTTTGACTATTCTAAGTAATTCTTTTTTATCTTTCATTTGTCTGCAAGCAATGCACATTCTTTCTCTTTCCATTTTTTCCTCTTAATTAGTTTTCTTCGTCAATATCGTCAAGTGGAGCTATTTCTTCGAGTGTATCAAAGTCGTCAAGAGCTTGGAAGGCATCATCATCATTAAGTTCTGTAAGTTCATATTCAGGTTCTTTAACTTCGCTTGTAGTGACAGAGCTTTGTGGTTTAACTTCAATTTTCCAACCAGTAAGTCTTGCTGCAAGTCTAACATTTTGACCATTCTTACCAATTGCGAGTGAAAGTTTATCGTCTGGAACAATAACTCTTGAAGAATGTAAGCTTTCATTAGTTTCAACGCTTATAACCTGAGCTGGACTTAATGATTTAGCAATGAATTCAAGTGGATCTTCACTGTATTCAATAAGGTCTATTTTTTCACCATTAATTTCAGCAGTAATTGTGTCAATTCTTTGACCATGGAAACCAACACAAGTTCCGATTGGGTCAATGTTTGCCTTTTCAGTGTATACTGCAACTTTTGTTCTGTTACCAGCATCTCTGGCTATATTTTTAATTTTAACATCGCCATTTGCAACTTCTGGGATTTCAAGTTCAAATAATTTTCTTACAAATCCAACGTTGCTTCTAGTAACTTGAATTTGTGTACCTTTGAAACTATCTTTAATTTTCTTAACATAGACTTTTACCCTATCACCAACATTGAACTTCTCATTTGGAATCTGATCAGAAGGAAGCATAACGCCTTCGGTGTGAGTATTTGAGAGTTGAACATAGATAGTACCATTGTCAATTCTTTTAACAATAGTTGTCAAAAGTTCATCTTCTTTTTCTGAAAGTTCAGAAAGAGCCATTTGTCTTTCAAGTTCTTTTAGTTTTTGCATAACAACTTGTTTTGCAGTTTGTGCAGCTATTCTTCCAAAATCCTTTGTAGATTCCTCAGTCATAACCTCGTCACCTAATTTGTGGGATTTTTTGATAAGTCTAGCTTCTGAAAGTGAAATTTCTTTATCTGGATCTTCAACTTCATTGACAACTGTCTTATATGAATAGATTTTAATGGTTGCTTTTTCTGGGTTTAATTTAACCATAGCTGATTTAGCTTCACCATACATCTTTTTATATGCTGATGTGAGAGCTGTTTCTAGTGTTGTAATAAAAGTATTTTTATCAATTTTTTTCTCTGCCTCTAAATCTTCTAGTGCTTGAAAGAAATCTTTATTAATCATTTTTTTCTCCTTTATTTTGATTAAAATCAATTACTGGCACAATGTGTGCTATTTTTTCTCTGTTGAAAGATACAATTTCACCTTTAATTTCAATAGAAATATTTTCATTATCATATGAAATAAGTTTACCTTCAAAAACTTTTTGACCATTTTGTTTTGAAAAGAGAGTTATAGAAATATTTTTTCCC
>CARBWQ010000128.1 GCA_948949055.1 uncultured Eubacteriales bacterium
TCTAAGCTTAAAGACTTTGTAGAACGTTGGTAAATATGCGATTAAATAAGTTTTTATCTAACAGTGGCGTTGCGTCAAGAAGAAAATGTGATGAAATAATTTTAGAGGGCAAGGTTGAGGTGAATGGAAAGAAAGTTGACAGCCTTGGTACTCAAATTAATGAAAAAAAAGATAAAGTTACAGTAGAGGGAAGGGTAATCAAATTACCTTCCTCTTTTGTATATATAAAACTTAATAAGCCAAAAGGATATGCTTGTACTGCTAATGATGAGAAAGGAAGAAAGACTATTTATCAATTAATAGACACAGAAGAAAGACTTTTCTCTATCGGAAGACTTGATTATGATACAGAAGGTTTAATTTTGCTTACTAATGATGGAAATTTCGCAAATCAGGTAGCTCATCCAAGATATGAAATGGAAAAGGAGTATAAAGTTACTGCCGAAGGCGAAATCAAGGAAAGTGAAATGGCAGTTATGCGTAAAGGTGTGGTTGTTGATGGAGAACGTATGCCACCAGCACGTGTAGAATGGTTATCATTTGAAAATGGGTTTACTAAACTTTCAGTTGTCATTAATGAAGGACAAAATAGACAGGTAAGACGTATGTTTGAAGCTATCGGTCATCAAATAAAGCTTTTAAAAAGGGTAAGGATAGGTGGCGTAAAACTTGGAGGCTTAAAAAGAGGGGAATATCGAGATTTGACGGAGGCAGAACTCAATCTTCTTGTGAGGGCTAAATGAATATAGCTATCATAGGTGGAGGAGCTTCTGGGCTGATGGCAGGTGGCTATTTGGCTCAATATGGAAATGACGTTACTATTTTTGACGGAAATGAAAAATGTGGAAAGAAAATATATATAACTGGCAAAGGTAGATGTAACGTTACAAATAATTGTAGCAAAGAGGAATATCTGGCAAATGTAGTGAATGGAAACAAATTTATGATGTCTGCGATCAATCAATTTAGTTCGCAAGATACGATGACTTTTTTTGAAAGTTATGGCGTAGGAATGAAAACTGAGCGAGGCAATAGAGTTTTTCCTATTAGCGACAAGGCAAGTGACATCATTAAAGCGCTTTTAATTCATGCTAGTGGTTGTGAAATTAAATTAAATGAAAGAGTCTTGTTTATTGAAAAGAAAGACGATTTATTTTTAATTAAAACTACAAATGGTAAATATAACTTTGATAGAGTTATAATTGCTACTGGTGGAAAGAGTTATCCTGCGACAGGTAGCAGTGGTGATGGATATAAGTTTGCTAAAATGCTTGGCCATAATATTATAGAGCCAAGAGGGGCGTTAGTTCCTATAAAACTAAAAGACAGCTTTTGTCGTGAAACAGCAGGTCTGTCGCTTAAAAATGTTACACTTAATGCTAAGCAGGCAGGGAATAATAAAAGTTTATTTGGAGAGATGCTTTTTACTCATGACGGAATTTCAGGACCAATCGCACTCTCACTTTCAAGTTATTTGTCAAACTTTAAAGATGTTAAGCTATCTATCGATTTTAAACCTGCTTTAAGTGTAGAACAATTGGAAAAAAGACTTATCAGAGATTTTTCAAATAATTTAAATAAAAATATCTCATATATTATAAAAGGGTTAATTCCAAATAGCCTTGTAAAGGTTTTTCTTGAAAGGGCAACTATTACATCTGATAAGAAAGTTAACTCAATTACTAAGGAAGAAAGACAAAAAATAATTTTATATTTAAAAAACTTTCCACTAGAATTTGCCGGACTTTATCCAATAGAAACTGGTATTGTGACGGCGGGAGGAGTGGATTTAAAAGAGGTTAATCCTAAGTCTATGGAAAGCAAACTTGTAAGTGGTTTGTATTTCATTGGTGAAGTGCTTGACATTGATTGTCTGACAGGGGGATTCAATCTTCAAACTGCATTTTCAACGGCTTATGCCTGTGCAATTAATTTAAAATAAATTATATCTAGGAGGGAATATGTTTCACTTTTATCAAATTTCTTTATGTCTTCCAGTAAGGTTTTGTTTTCCAGCTAAGATAATTGGAAAAGAAAATATTCCAAAAGGAGGGTGTATTATTTCAAGCAATCATACATCAAATCTTGATGCTATATTGCTCGCTATGCACACTTGGGAGAAAAAATATTATCTAGCTAAGAAAGAATTGTTTTCTAATAAACTATCAAGTTCATTCTATAAGTCTATTGGTTGCATTAAGATAGATAGACAAAAAAGTGATGTCAATGCTATAAAAAATAGCCTAAAAGTACTTAAAGATAATAAAAAGCTGGTTATCTTTCCAGAAGGCACAAGAAATAATAATGAAAATATGGAGCTAGGTGAGGTTAAACATGGTGTGGCTATGTTTGCTACTAAGGCGAGAGTCCCAATTGTTCCTATGTTTGTTCAAAAAAAGCCTAGATTATTTAGGCGAACAAAAATTTTTATAGGTAAACCTTTTGAACTGGAAGAGTTTTATGGAAAAAAACTTTCTAGTGAAGAACTTGATAATGCAAGTAATATTGTTGCCGAGAAAATGAATGAACTAAGAGAATATGCCTTAAAATCTTTGACAAAGAAAAAATAATTTGTTAGACTCTTTTTAAGAGGTAATTATGAATGAATTAAATGAACAATTTAGTATGGAGGCTATTGAAAAAACATTTACAACTTATAAACGTGGACAAATGTTTGATGGCGTTGTTGTGATTAAAAGGGAAGATGGCTGTATATTTAATATTGGTGGAAAAAATGATGCTTTTTTGCCAAATTCAGAAGTAGAGGATTATGATAACTTAAAAATAGGTGATAGATTTAAAGTCATTATTTTAAATTCTAAGAACGAAGATGGAATGCTAGAAGTATCTAAAAGTCAGGCTGATAATCAAATCATTGCTACTCAAAACGCAAATAAATTAAAACTTGGAAGCAAAGCCACATTTGTTATTGTTGAGGCTAAACGAGATTGCTACGTTTCTAAGATGGGCGAATTTAATTTGGTTGTTCCTATTGAAGAAATGTCTGTTAAAATTAAAGACCCTAGAAGAGCAGTTGGTAAGCAATTTGAGGGAATTGTTACTGAAATCGATAAAAACGAAAAGAAGATAGTAGTTAGCATTAAAATGCTTGAAGATCAAATAAGAGAAAATAATGAAGAACTTTTTTGGCGTTCAATTTTTATCAATAAGATTGTAAGTGGAAAGGTGAAAAAGATTTTAAATTATGGTGCATTTGTTGATGTAGGTGGTGTTGATTGCTTTCTTCATATTTCCAATATAAGTCATCAGAGAATTTCTAGTCCAAACGAAGTAATCAAAGAGGGCGACGAATATAATTTTAAAGTTATAGAAGTTGATAGAGAAAACAAAAAAGTTGCACTTAGTTTAAAAGCTCTTCAAGAAAGCCCACGAGTTAAAGCAATAAAAGCTTTAAGTGTAGGCGAGGTATATGATGGTGAGGTAATAAAAATCTTAAATTTTGGTGCAATTGTTGAACTTGAAAATGGAGCAACAGGATTGCTTCATATTAAAAATGCTACCG
>CARBWQ010000129.1 GCA_948949055.1 uncultured Eubacteriales bacterium
ATTTGTAAGCACCATAATTTGTGATATTGCTGTGTTGAATTTTAAACTCTCAATATCCTCGCCTACTTTTTTGATACTTTGTGCTAAGATGAACTTATTCTCAGTATTAATAGTCTTATTAACCTTATCTGATAGAGCAACTATACGATTTAACAATCTCTCACATGGTTTAAAAGTATCTTCACGCCATGGTTTCGCTTCTACATAATCACCCATAAACATATGTGCAAGTCTTGTTACATCGGCTCCATATTCATTGACATATTTCATTGGGTCAACTACATTTCCTCTTGATTTACTCATCTTAGAACCATCAGTGGCAAGTATAATACCCTGCTGAACTCGTCTATCAAATGGTTCTGGATTTGGCACAAAGCCGTTATCATAGAGGAACTTATGCCAGAATCTTGCATAGAGAAGGTGTCTTGTAACGTGTTCGCCACCTCCATTATATAAATCTACTTTGTTCCAATATTTAATTTTATCAAATGAAGCAAATTCCTTATCATTCTTTGGATCCATGTATCTAAGCCAATACCAACTAGACCCTGCCCAGTTTGGCATAACATCAGTTTCACGTTTAGCCTTGCCACCACAATGAGGACATGTTGTATTAACCCAACTATCAATAAGAGAAAGAGGACTTTCGCCATCATCTGATGGTTTATAGCTTTCAACCTTTGGTAGTGTGACTGGAAGTTGGTCATCTGGCACTGGCACATAACCACATTTTTCACAATATACAATAGGAACTGGTTCTCCCCAATATCTTTGACGTGAGAAAACCCAATCTCTCATCTTATAGGTGTTGATTTTTTCGCCTAGTCCCTCTTTTTCAAGATAATCATTTATAGCAACTTTCGCTTCTTCTACTGTCAAGCCATTGAACGGCTCAGAATTAATCAACTTGCAACCTTTTCCAAGGTAATCAGCCTTTTCAAAGGCAGATTTAGAGATATCACCACCTGAAATTACCTCAATTATTGGAAGATTGAATAATTTTGCGAAATCGTAGTCACGTTGGTCATGACTAGGTACTGCCATAACTGCACCACTACCATAGCCAGCTAAAACATAATCACCAATATAAACTGGAACTTTTTTGCCGTTTACTGGATTAATTGCATATATGCCTTCAAGCTTACAGCCTGACTTTTCTTTAAGCATTTGACTACGCTCAAACTCACTCTTGCTTGCAGTCTTTACAATATATTTTTGTACTTCGTCATAATTTGTAATTTTATCTTTGAGTTTTTCTACAAGTTCATGCTCAGGTGCAAGAACAAAATATGTTATACCAAATACAGTTTCAATACAAGTTGTAAACACATCAAAACTTTCTCCACTTTCAAGTTTGCAGTGAAGTAAAGTTCCACTACTCTTGCCAATCCAGTTTCGTTGCATGGTTTTGATATTTTCCCAATAGTTTGTATCATCAAGACCTTGAAGAAGCTTTTCTGAATATTCGCTCATTTTAAGCATCCATTGAGTTTTTGGCTTTTGAGTTGTAGGAGATCCACATCTTTCACAAATGCCACCCTCACTTTCCTCATTTGAAAGGCCTATCTTACAATTTGGACACCAATTTATGTTTGCTGTCGCCTTATATGCCAAGCCTTTTTTATAGAATTGAAGGAATATCCATTGAGTCCATTTATAATAATTTTCATCAGTTGTATTGATTTCTCTTGACCAATCAAAAGAAATACCTAAGCTTTTTATTTGTCTTGTAAAGTTAGCAACATTTTCAGCAGTTGCCTTTATAGGTGAAATTCCATTTTTAATTGCATAATTTTCAGTTGGAAGACCGAAAGCGTCCCAACCTATTGGATAGAGAACATTATAGCCTTCTGCTCTTCTTTTTCTTGCAATTACATCCATTGCGATTTGGCTTGGAGTATGTCCAACATGAAGTCCTACACCACTTGGATATGGAAATTCAACTAAAATATAATACTTAGGCTTATCTGAAAAATCAATCGCCTTATATCTTTCTTCTTTATCCCATTTTTCTTGCCACTTTTTCTCGTTTGCTTTAAAGTCCATTATTTCCTCCGTTAATACAAGATATTTTATCAATTTTAATAAATAAAGTCAATTAAACTAATAAGATGTTATAATTTTATCAAAAAAGACGTTCAATCTCATCTAAATTATAATCTTTATATACTTCTTTTTGACGCTCAACTCTTTCTAGTACATTCTCTAATCTATAATTATTCCAACTTTTCACTCTCGCAACAGTAAAAATTTTTGAGCCAAGTTCATCAAAGCCAAATGCTAAACCCAAATTACTTAGTCCAGATATGAGTTTTTTATCGTGCGAATCATTTGACAGTGATATTTTGTGATTTGCTACATGTTTTGCATTTCTTATTTTGTCGATTTGTCCCTTAATTTCGTCTGCCCTATCATCACTAATAGTTTCAATATCATTAAAGAAATCCCCAAAATATTTATTTAGTTTATATTCATCGTCTTTTTTTATATACTCGTCCATTGCCTTTGTAAACTCATGAGCAATTTCTTCTACGCTATATTTTGATTTTCTAAGTTCTTCTATAACTTTTAAGCTTTTATTATCAAAAAACAGCTCTTTTGATGAATTATCTTTATCTGGATTTTTAGAACTATTAAATTGAGCCAAACTAGATTCAACAAGTTTTTGTATTAAATCATTATTTTTATTTAAAAATCTTACTTTTCTATAATCTTTGGCAATTTGATTTTGATTTAATTTTAATTTTTTTGCAATATGTTTAATTTCCATGGTTGCTCTTTTATAAAATTTATCTTTATTTACAACCATACCTTTAAAATTATCTAAAAATTCAACCTTTCTTTTTGCTTCTAAATGCTTGTCATATTCAAGCATATCATTACCATTTACGCTTCCAAAAAGATCACTCTTTGATTCTAATAATTTTTCATCAGACAAGTATAAATTTTTCTTTTTATACATTTTTTTCGCTTGTGAAATGGACATGAAAGAATAATTAAAATCTCTTCCATATTCTTCTCCATCTCTACCCCAAGTAGGTTCAGACACAAACATTCCATTTATTTTATAATCTTTATCTTGCATGTAAATTAAACTTACAACATGATTATTTTTATGTCCATTTATACCTTCTAAAAACAACTGAGAACATTTTATTCCCACTCTATTCAAGATATGTCTTAGCATTGATTCATATCCAACACATACAATTTTATCACCATTTAGCACAGGAATTAAATGCCTTGAAACTGACGGACTTTCATCTTTATAGGCAAACTTAGCATGAAACTCAGTCACGATTTCATAAGCATATAAATATTTTTCAAATGGAGAAAGCTCTCTACCATTGATCCTTGCACTATTAATTTCGTCTACCCAAGAATTAATAGTTTTTGTAGCTTTAATTAATTGGCTTACTGAATAATAGATAGTTCCATCAGAGTATCTCCAATAAGGCTCAAATCGGCACTTAATTCCATAACTGGTTGCCTTTTTATAAGCCTTTTCAAATACTTCTAGTTT
>CARBWQ010000130.1 GCA_948949055.1 uncultured Eubacteriales bacterium
TCATAAGTACGACAAATTTTAAAACTACCATCAGCAGTATTAAAGCTAGGAAGATATAAAGAATTATGGTCGTTGAATTAGGGAATATCATGCAAACGAAAGTTACTATAAGTCCACAAATGAAATTTCCAAGAATGACAGAAATGAATGTCTGCCATATGTCTAGACCAAGTAGTATAGCGAAGCAAGTTCCACTCCAAACGCCGGTGAGTGGCACAGGGAAAGCCACAAAGACCATAACATATAACATCTTGATTAGTATAGATTTAATTGATTTGCCTTCTCGTCGAGCTTTAATAAATGAACTTGTATTTCTAATATCATCTGTAAAGAAATTAATTATTTTGTGAAACAACTTGTATTTATCAAGCCATTTAATTAATGGTCTGAAAATTAAAGCAATTATCGGAACGGCGAGTGTGCTACCTAAAAATGCTATGCCTAGTGCAGACCAAGAAGAAAGTGCATGTTCTCCCCAAAATTCACTACTCATTCCAAAAGGAATTGCGCCTTTCAGCTCAATGACAGGAATTAGAGCAATCAAAAATGTAGCAATTAATGCATTGCTTCCAAATACATCTGCAACTAGATTGGTGATAGCTTGTGTCATTTTTAATTCCTTTTATTCAAATATAAAGAAAATAAGGTCTTCTGCTATAAATATCATAGCCAAAACTAAAATAGGTACAAAAATTGCCCAGTGAGGTTTTTTGTGAGTTTTTAAAAAATAATTTCTAAAAATAAAATAAAGTGATAGTGCAAATAGGCAGGTGCCAACAATACCTAATTCATAGATAATTGCAATATAACCATTGTGTGGACTTTGTAAACCTATGACAGGTGCTCCAAGTCCACGTCCAAAGAAAAGTACGAGAGGGTGAGTGAAGATATATTTTGAATATTCTATCCATAAATCATATCTATCAGTTGTAAGCATGTTCATAAAGTCTTTAAAGGAGTTGCAGTCGCTAACTGAGCCAATAAATCTATCCGAAAAGCTGTGAACAAATTTAGGGAATGCGAGGCAGGTTAACATTAATAAAACAAGCAAAGGTATTATTATACTTGCAGTCTTTTTAAAGTTCTGAGTAAGAAAATAGACTGCTAATATTGCTAAAATCAATGTCAAAATGATTATATAGGTCTTAGAGAAAGTCAACAAGCCTATAAAAGCAATAACTACAAAAAGAAAAATATCTTCTCTATTAAAATTTTTAGTTAATATAAAGAAAGTTAAAAATGATAATAAAACTTCGCAGAACATTGCAAGTACATTTGGTTGAATGAAAAGAGCCATAAATCTTGTCATATTGCCATTGATACTTAAAATAATAAGGTAATCTTGTAGATAAGGTGAGAAATGGTAGGTAAGACTAAATATGCTTGAAAGCATAATGCTATAACAAATTAGTTTTATATTAAATTGTCCTCTAAAAGTTTCTGGTTTTTGAGTGACCATGCCAAGTGCAACAAAGATAGCAATAAAGATAAAAAGTCTGATAAGAGTATTTAAATTATATTCGCCAGTAGGGAGTATGCAATATACAAAAAATGCTAGTAGGGTAATGAGCGAATATAAGTTTGGTTTGTTTTTTTCTTTAAAGAAAAAGATTATATAGAACTTTATAATATAAGCAAAACAACAAACTAAAAATAATATTTCACTTATATTGACGTTTAAAAATATAAAAGGAATAGAAAAAATTATATAACTAAATCCATTTTCAAGATTATCCAGAACAATGACAAGTGCAAGCAAAGGATACACTAAGTACATCATATTTCCCCAAAAGCAATGGGCGAAAAATAAAATTGAAATAAAAATTAAGTTATATAAAAGACACTTTTTTAAATATAATTGATAAATTTGTCTAATTTTTGTCATGATTCGTTATATTTATATTGTTTAGTGAAGTTCTCTTTGATATTCAACTTTGCCTTTATTTTTAGTTAAACTATCAGCAAGCATAAGTCCAAGAGTGTATTGCTCTCTATTTATTTTATTGCTTTTTAATAGATAATCGGCATAATAATATTCTCGACTGCTTGTTTTTGCACCTTCTGCCGAGCTGTCTTTGCTAAAAATAACTCTAAAAGTTTTAAAAATAATCTTTAAATCCTTCCAAAAAGTGACTTTTTGGGCATATTTGAGTTCTTCTTCAAAAATTTTTTCCCAACTTGAAGAGCTTCTTCCACCAGCAACCTGTGAAGCACCAGTAAGTCCTGGTCTTTTGCTGTATGCGTACATTGTTTCCTCACTATAAAAAATCATATCCTTTATAAGTCTAGGACGAGGGCCAACAATGCTCATGTCGCCTTTTAGAATATTGAATAATTGTGGTAATTCGTCAATGCTAGTCTTTCTAATAAATTTGCCAAATTTAGTTATTCTTTCCTCATCTGGAAGTAAAGCTCCCATTTCGTCGGTTTTATCGGTCATACTACGGAACTTGTAGAGTTTAAATATCTTGCCATTTTTGCCCGGTCTATATTGGCTGAAAATGACTTTCCCTCCAATAGAAAGTTTTGAAGAAATAAAAATAACAAAAAATAATGGTGCTAGTATAATTAACGCCAATAAAGACAAAGTTATATCAAAAAATCTTTTAAATAAGCACTCATAGAGTGTCTTTTTTGGTTTATCCATTATTAATTGTCCTTAAACTAAACTTTACTCTTTAAATTCAGCAAAAATATTATAGCATATAAAGTATAATAAGTCAATAATAGTTGATAAGCTCAAAAATAAAGTTAATTAATATCAATAGATTTTGAGAGCTTCTCTATATTTAAATAATTCATCTCAAAACTGTTTAATTCCATTTTTTTTAATTTAATTTTCAAATTTTTGCCAATTTCTTTCAAATTTTCTTCAAATTCTTGTAATTTTGTTAAAATTTTGGCATTATCAATGTAAATTGTTTTACCATCGCAAAAATAAGAGCTTAACATTTGTTTGTCAAGGATGGCTAATGATAGGTCGATTAGACCAAGTTTGAACATAATTTTTTTATAGGTTTGAAGTAAGTTTTCGGAATAAGATAACAAATCTTTTATTTTAAAAATTTCATTTTCAGTCAGTTTTGCACTGCAAAGACTAAACTCAAAAAAGTTTTTAGCATTTAAAACAACAGTATAATCATCAATAATTGATATTTTGAAGCTTTTGTTTCTCATTTTCCCTCGCATAATACATTGTATTAAAATTTGCGAGGTTTTGTTTAACAAATAGTGTAAAATTTAAACGAAAGTTGTCGCAAATAGGTGAATTGAATGATTTTAATTATACATTTATAATTCTTGGTTAAAAAATACGAAATGCATGCTAAAATGATTGTATAGTTTTTAAAATTATGTTATCATAATAAAAGACAATCAAAAGCTTAGGGTGAAAAATGGAACATATAAAAATTAAAAACTCTAAAATCTTGTTTATTTGTACTACTGATAATATGATTTGGCAGTTTTTAGTACCTCATATAAAAGACTTAATCTCTTATGGTGCAAAGGTAGAC
>CARBWQ010000131.1 GCA_948949055.1 uncultured Eubacteriales bacterium
ACCTAATTTTTAAATTTATAATCGCTAAGTGAAGGAGATAATAATGAAAACAAATGAATGGGCAAAGACGATTTTATATGTCTATAAATATTTAAACAATGTTACTGATGGCATTGATAATTTAATTATGAGGAGTGCACTCAACTCTTTTTATTCAAGAGGTGAGAGGCAGGCTGAAAACAGTGTTATGTCAGTTGCAGATAAAATTATTGAGCTAAGTGCCAGAAAAAGTAGACTTGTAAATTTAAAAGTTCTGGCTGATAAGGCATTGTTGAGTATAGAAAAAGGTTTGGCACAAATCTTGATTGAAAGATATATGGATAATGATGAAGCCGAATTGATTGCACAAAGACATGACTTAAATATACGTACATATTTTCGTAGACTTAGCCAAGCTGAAATTAATTTTAGTCAAGCTATGGCAAGATTAGGCTTTAATGACCAAAAACTTTTAAAGTATTTAAATAATGAAAGGTGGATAATAGAAGTTTACCAAAAGTTTAAAAATGAAAATGATGATATTACAGAAATAGAAAAATAGTAATAAAAATTTTAAGGACAAAAAATAAAGTTTTAAAGATAATGAAAATAAAGTTTGTTTCTTCTAAGGAGCGCTATGTTAAATCGCTTTCGTCAAATTCAAAATAATCTCTATTTTTTCCTCTTTTCAATTTAGGTTTTGTTGAGTTTGCCTTTTCTTTTTGTAGGCTAGGTTTAACTAGCAAAAATAATACTATTAAGCATGGCAGGCTAACGCCAACTATAATAAATCCCATAGCAACCGATGTTAATTCTTTTGCGCCACCATTTTCTTTGAGAAATGGAACTTCTATAACATTAAAGCGTTCTGTATTGGTGGTGATTGTAGGTAGTTTATCGCAGAATACAGAATAAACATAGCCATAACTTGTGGTATCAAAGTTGTATTTACAATAAATCCACATGCTACTTTTGTCTGGGATTGCTTCTTGACCTATTATAGTTCCATAATAAGTGAGTGTGTCAGTTAAGTATGGAATAACAGTTTTTTTGTATTGGTCAGATAGAATAGGTGAAGAGTATAGACCTAGTCCAGATGGAGCATAAACTCTAAAACTTGACTCAACAAAAGGGTTAATAGGAGTTCCGTCCATAGCAGTGACTTCATTTTTTAGTACATAGCCATAAACATCTTTATAGACGCAATAATAGAAGTCATCGTTAGCATTTTCTATAAGTCTAACGAAATAACTGTTTGGAATTTCAAATAGTTTTGAATCATTTTCAGCTTTTGGAGATGAGTATAGAAAAATTCCACTACTTTCTATTTTGGCATAAATGGAATTGCTTGCTGAAAAAGATATTCCTGCTGAAAATTGTAATGGAATAAATAAAAGGAATAAAAAACAAAATATTAAAAACTTTTTCATGACTATATTTTAAAATGTTTGCTTTTTAGAGGCAAAGAAATATTTGTCGAAGTATAGCTATATTTTAAATTTATTGACAGGAGGAAAGATTTGAATAATAAAATAGAATTGAATGCAAAATTGAAACTGGTTAACTCTGAGATAGAAAAAAGAAAAAAATGGGATAACTTGTCACGTTATAACACTGGCGAGAAGGTTCATAAAAAGCAGATAGAATTTCATAAATGCAAAAAAAAGAATAGGTGGGTTTTTGGTGGTAATCGTTCTGGAAAAACAGAGTGTGGTGCAGTGGAAACCGTTTGGCTTGCAAGGGGTATACATCCATATAGAAAGAATAAACCTATTTCTTGTTGGGTTGTAAGTCTATCAAAACAAGTTCAACGTGATGTAGCACAAAATAAGGTTTTAAATTATCTACGAAAAGATTGGATTGAAGCTGTTGTTATGTCGAGTGGGCGAGCAGATAGTGCTGACAATGGAATAATAGATTTTATTCTTGTGCGAAATGTCTTTGGCAGTTTATCTCGAATAGGCTTTAAAAGTTGCGATCAGGGACGAGAAAAATTTCAGGGTTCATCTCTTGATTTTGTTTGGTTTGATGAAGAACCTCCTTATGATATTTATCAGGAATGTCGAATGAGGGTTTTGGACAGAAAGGGAGAAATATTTGGGACAATGACTCCACTTAAAGGTTTAACTTGGGTTTACAATGAAATTTATTTAAATTCTTCTCATGATGACAATGTTTGGTATATAGAAATTGAATGGGCAGATAATCCCTTTTTAGATAGGGAAGAAATTGAATCGATGACTAAATCTTTATCACAAGATGAACTGGAAAGTAGAAGATATGGAAAGTTTATGATGTGTGGAGGGCTTGTGTATAATGAGTTTGATGAAAAAATTCATATTATAGAACCCTTTGACGTACCAAAAGAATGGCAGGATAATATATCAATTGACCCCGGACTTAATAATCCTCTTTCTGCACATTGGTATGCACGAGATTATGATGGCAATGTCTATGTTATTGCCGAACACTTTGACAAGGGTAAAGATGTAACTTATCATGCACAGCGAATAAAAGAAATATCTAAAAGACTAGATTGGCATTATTATAATGGCAAATTAAGGGCGCTTATAGATAGTGCTGCTATGCAAAGAACGCTTGCTAGTTCTAAAAGTGTGGTGGAACTATTTGCCGAGAATGATATTCTTGTCAACCCCAAGGTCAATAAAGATATGTTTAGTGGAATTAATAGAGTTAAAAGATATTTAAAAGATGGTGAAGGCAATGCCCATTTATTTATTTTTAAAAATTGTACCAATTTAATTAGCGAGATAAAGGGGTATTGGTGGGGAGATCAAGATTTGCCAATTAAAAAAGATGACCACTGTTTAGACGAAATGAGATACTATTTAATGAGTTTAAATATCAATGAAAATAAAAGAGAAAATAAAACTCCTCTTCAAAAGGAGAAGGAAAGGTTGATAAAGATGCTTAACCGAAAGAGATAATATCACAACTAATAAAAATATTTGTTTATTTGTTTGGAGAAATTTTTAATATGTGGTAAATTAAAAATAGATATATTTGGTTATATTAAATATATTAATATATATTATAGTGGTGAGAAAATGAAAAAAATCTTTATTTTAGTTTTTTCTTTTGTGATTTTACTTTGTAGTGGCACTATTGCCACAAATCTTTTTGCAAGTTATGCAGAGGATAATCAGACTATGAAATCAATTTCATCGGTGGAAGAGTTTGTTGCCACTATGAGTGATAGTTCAACTTATGGTAATAAAAATGTTGTCATAAATATTGCTAGCGATTTAGATTTTAATGATGTAGACCTTTCTTCGGTTGGCTCTACTGGTGGAACTTTTATGGGTGAGTTTAATGGAAATGGCTATACTATTTCCAATATCACTCTTTCTTCAAACGGACAATATTTTGGTTTAATTCCAAGAACCAAAGATGCTAATATAAAAGACATAAGGATAAACGGAAAGGTAGAATATCTTTTTGATAGTGCAAATTATAGGGAACTTTATGTAGGAATTCTAGTTGGTCT
>CARBWQ010000132.1 GCA_948949055.1 uncultured Eubacteriales bacterium
CAATCTAGAAAATATTATTATTTCATAATTAATAGTCCGTCAAACCTAATAGATAGTCAGCTGTTACATCAAAAAACTTAGCTAATGCAACAATAGCATCACCATTGATATCTGCCTGATTATTTTCCCAGCGATTAATAGCTGATTTAGATAAACCTGTCAATTTACTGAGTACGGTAAGTGACAAGTTATTTTCTTTTCTTAAACTTTTAATTCTTTCCCCTGCTTTTGTCATAACACAATAATTATCTCCATTTTGGGACAGAATTATCTAAATTCCCAAAATAGGGATATAAAAAGGAGCTTTTATGCAAAATAAAAAAGATAAGATTTATATTCATGATGATTATATTGACCTATGTGATAGTTCAAAAAAGATTGTCAACAATGAATATGTTGATGAAATTCACAAAAATGAAATAGACCTTCTTCCTATTCTTTTGTTTATGACTAAATATAATATTTCAAGAAAGCAGTTTGCCAAAATGTGTGACATAACATATGAACAACTTGATAAACTTCTTGATGATTTCATTCCTATTGAGGTTATTAGGAAGATTGAGCGTACTTTGAGATTAAAAGAAAATTCACTTATTTCATCTTTTACAAACACATTCTTTTTTGATTAATTAATCAAATTTAATTAAAAAAAAGCAATTTTTATGTAAAAATTGCCTTTTTATCTCAAAAATTTGTCAAATTTTAATAAATTATCTAAATATATAATATTGATAGCACCAAAAAGTAGAGTGCGTTTTCTTGTAACATAGCTCCACTTTTAATCGAATAATCAACCTCTTCAAGTAGAGCATATATCTTTTTAAGTTGCATTTTAGAAAAGTTTCTAATCTGACCTTTTTGCTTTGAAATTGCAAATTCTTTGACATTAAGTAGGCTTGCAAGTTCTTTATCAGGTAAGTCTGTAATTGAAATAAAGAACAATCTTCTAAAATGATTTATTATAAGACCAAGAATTCCACTTTCCTTTTTCAACACTTCCAAAATCTTTAAAGCTTTATCGGCTTTGCGTTGACCGAGAGCCTCTGTTAATTCATAAATTACCACTTCATTATCTTTGGTAACCATATTATCAATGAGTTTTCTAGTAATAAGAGCATCATCTAAATCATAATAAACAAGTTTATCAATCTCGCATATAATTCGAGTTAAATAACCATTGCAATAATCAATCAACGTGTCAAGAGCTTCTGCTGAAATTTTCTTCCCTTTTTTGTTAAATTCATTGACAACAACTGATGATAAAGTAGCCTTATCAAAGCGATTACAATCAACAAAAGAGGTTTCATTTTTAAGCGAAGAAAATTTGTTATAATAATCAAAAATAACTAAAATTGTGGTTTTTGTAGGGTTTTTTATGTAATTTAACAGCATTTTCTTGTCATTTTCGTTTAATTTCTCAATATTTTTGAGAAGCACCACTCTATATTCTGAGCCCATTGGCATGACATCGCAAGCGCCAATCAATGCTTTCATATTGAAATTTTCGTCATCAAATTTAGCAAGGTTGATTTCTTCTAGATTTAACTCACAAGCACGGCAAATCATAGAAAAGCCACGGCTATAAAGTTCATAGTCATCACCTTCAAAAAGATAGCAATTTTCAATATTTTCTTTCAGTCTTGCCTTTAATTTTTTCAATCGATCCCCCTTGCCTTAAATCCACTAGCACTATACGACAATCTAAAATTCCCATTTTCTTTATTACTATAATTTGCACCCTCTTGCCTGTCAGTTGAAACCAAAATATAATCATCACTTTCTCTAACGACTGATTTTTCACCAACAAATACAATATTAGGCTCTAAATTTGGAAAAATTTCGCTTTCTATAATATTATAACTCAAATTATTGCCATTAGCAACAAAAATGCGAATGTTATCCATTTTAATAAAAAGACCTATAACGCTGTCATCATATTCAACATATCTAAGACGATAATCGCCAATAGCAACTTCTTGATTGACATTTATAATTTCAAGTTTTTCATCTTCCACCATTGCATTGTAGGAAATATACTTTGAAAATCCAAGCTTGTTCATATTATCAATGTAATCTCCACTCATTCTACCATCGGTAGAGATAAAACATTCTAAACTGCCAACGTTATATGCCCGATGATATCTCAGCAGATTATAATCATAACCAACAACCATTCTCTCACCTTTTGCGTTGTCAAGAACCAAACATTGTGAAGAACCTGAACTTAAAACTGTTATACTTCTCTTAAATTTTATAGGAATTTGATATATTCCAATCGCGAAGGCAAGCAACAACGAGCATGCTGAAAAGATAGCAAACCTTTTAAAGCCCTCGGTCATTACATAACCACTGACCATAAATATACCTACAAACAATAAAACTACCACACCAAAGTAATCAGCTGATATCGGAATAATCAGCCCTGACCATTCAAAGAACCGTGCTATTGCATAGATAGCATCGAATGCAAAGTTGGCTACTACCAAAAGATAACCCAAAAATGGGATAAAAGTTCCAAGCAAGCTTACAACAAACAAGAATGGATAAAGTACAGAAAATATTGGGACTACTATCATATTTATCATGAAGGACAAAAGATGAACTTGCGAGCCAAAGTAAGCCAAGAAAGGAAGCAATCCAATTTGAGCTGATATTGAAAGAGCCATGAGTTCGGCAATTTTATGTGGAATAGCTTTTGAGAAAATCTTTGTAAGCACTGGACATAATAGAATTATTGAGTAAACGGTAAAGCAGGACATTAAATAACCAATGTCAAGAGCATTAAGTGGCCTAATCAGCAAAATAATAAAACCAGACAACCCTAAACTATTTAATGAATCATATCCACCATGAAAGGTTTTACTTGCCATATAGACTATCGCCATAAGTCCTGCTCGCATAACAGCCGGAGTAAAACCACAAAGATAGGCATAGAAGGCAATAAACAAGGTGGTTATCACTAGACGCACATATCGATTGACCTTGCAAAGTTTAAGTAAACTATAAAATACTGTGACCAAAAAGCTAACATGCAGTCCACTTACAGTCAAGAGATGAATAATACCAACATTTTTATATGTAGAAATGATAGAAGGATCAATATCGTTTTTGTCACCAAAAAGTACACCATAGGCAACTGCTGCATTCTTTTCAGACATATGCTTGTCTAAAAGTTCCCTGACTGCCAGCCTTACCTTTTCATCAAACTTAACTTTTCCATCATAAGTTGTAATTTTGTTATAACTTACTTTGCATGTGTACCTTGCACCACTGCGATAACTTCTTGAATTGAAACTTTTAAGGGTGAACGGCTTGACTAGTTCAAGTTCGCCATCAAAGGATAATATCATTCCTGGCTTAATATTGTCATAACAATTTTGTACATATAACTCTATATTTCTTCCCTTCTCACCATTTATGTAAACATTATCAACTATAATATAATTTCCATAACTGACCTCT
>CARBWQ010000133.1 GCA_948949055.1 uncultured Eubacteriales bacterium
TGAGATAGCAGTAAGAAAAGATGGCTCAGTTAAGTCAGACTATGTCAATGTAGAGTTTAATTTTGCTGTTGAGAGTATTAATACAGAAATCAAAAGAAATGGTGATGGCGATAAAGATTATCTACTTTTTGATTTTGATAAAGTTGAAGGTACACAATCATTTAGATTAGCCTATACAACACTTCAAAAAGATGATAACAATGAACTGACGCCAGTCCAAACTGTAATTTTTAAAGATGCAACCTCATGTTTAGGCTATTGGGTTACAGATGAAAATGGAGAAAATGGCGAATTTACATTTAATTATAATGAAGATAGTGGAAAAAACTTTGTAAAAAAATATGGTATTTGTATAAATGATATTTTGGCTGATGTAGAATTTGGCCAAATCAGTCTTGAAGTATCACGAGTGACATTAACAAATAAGTATTATCAATATAATTCAACAATATTTGACTTATACAAGTTAAACAAGGTTAACGATGATCAAACTATACATGTTTCAAACAATATATTGAGTTTTAAGTGGGAAAATCAAGATGATTTATTTGAATCAACCTTTAATCCTACTTCATATATGATATATTTTGAAAATACAAGTGGAAGCGTGCATAAAGTCCTTACCTATGTATCAAGCTTAGATATTAGGAAGGCTGGACTTGTATTTGGCGAAAGCTATAAGGTTTATGTTTCTGCAATTAGTAGCCAAGACAGTGTAATTGCTTCTAATAAAAGCACCAATGATTGCACAACACTTCAATTTACAAAACCAACTACACTTGAAGTTAAAAATGGTCGTCTTGTTTTAAATAATGAAAGTTTTGCAAGTTCTGACTTTATAGCCGATCTTAACGAATATTTTGGAAGCGAAAATAGTGAGCTTTCTTATCATGAAAAGGTTGGCGAAAAGAATTATACAGACCTTTACTACTTTAATCCTGTCAACTTGGCAAGATTTGATATATCACTAAGGTTCACCAGAATTGAGGATGGAAAGGTTACAAACAAAACATATACTATGACTACAAAGGGCTACAATTTATTCCCAGATTTAGACATAGAAGTGAATAATAGGCAGTATTTAGAATATGTTGGCACTTCTGGCAAGTTATCATATTTCTCGTTATTAACGCTCTATAAAGAAAAAAACTTGCAGGGCAATGAAGGCTTGAAAGCAAGCAATGTTAGTCAAATGATAGATTCATTAAGCCTTTCTTCAAGAGGAATTGCTGACAGTGGTTATCTATTTGATGATGGTGGTCGTTTAATTCCTGCTGGCGAATATATGGTTAGTTTGGTTGAATCTCCATTCCAGCAATTTGTAGAATCTACAAGTTCTGATGAAGTAAGAATGTATTTATCTCCTGCTCCTGAGGTGAATTTGTATACCGAAACTATTGACGGCAAGACAAATTACATGGTAAATGTTGGCGTGGTAGAAACTATGCTTTATACTGGTGAAAATGAAACAGGTGAAAGCATTTATCAGAGAGGCAACGCATTAAGATATAAACTTCAATTAAGACGTAGATCTGATTTGACCAATTTAAGAGCTTCTACAATAGATTTTATAATCGAATATGATCAAACAAATGAAAAATGGACGTTAAGTTATCAAGATAATCTATTGGAAAATGTCATTTCAAATGTTGAAAGGGTTGGACAAATTGCCAACTTTAAACTCAATATGAGCATGCTTCGTAAGCAAATGCAAGAAATTGATGATAGCGTAATTACAATTAATGAAATGTATCAAGCTGATATCTTTGTATACAATCAAGACAATGGCTATGTAATTAATGGCAAGAGTGGAATGTTCAATCTTCGTTATCTTGACCTAAAAGCAGAAAATATCCACTTTGAAGATGGTCAGTTTATAGTTGAAAGTCCAACAGAGGGATTTGAATTGCTGGTTAGATATAGACGTTCTAGTCCAGTTGAACAGGTGGAAACTAAGAGATTTGTAAGAGGCAAAGCAGTTATTGATTTTGAAGAAACTGGTAGATATGAGTATATTATTCTTTCTCTCAACGGCTCTTACTCTAATAGTGAACTTAACATTGAAAGTGCGACTTATATGCTTAATGGTCTGTATAAATTATCTAGCCCAACACTATCTGTTCAAGACGGAAGTTTGAAGATAAGTTATGACAATAGAGATGCCCAGTATTGTGGAAGTGTAAGCTTTAATATGGGTAATGATATAAGCTTTGGCGAAGATTATACTGAGGAAGATAAAGGTTATTACTATCAACGTAATTTCACATTAAGTGATATTGTTCCACTCTATGTGGTAGGTGGTAGAGATGAAAATGGAAATGTAGTTTATAGTTCAGAGCTTTCAGCTAGCACCTTCTATGCCTTCCTTAGAGGCAATAGTGGTCAGTTTGAAGTTAGTGAAAATGAAAATTCATTATCTGATTATTTGCTTTCATTTGGCTTAGGTGGACTTCCAATAATTTCTTCTACTCAAAGCTCAATTAATGCAAGAATGTTGCCAGAGATAGACGGAATTGAAGTTGAAAATGGTGATATTAAAATAGTTAATATGAATGAAATAGAAGCTATTTTTGATAGCAATAATGTTTCAGGTTCTACTCTCTATGAAGTAAAGGTTGAATACTATTATGTTGACAACATGGACAATGAGCAATATATATTTGCAGGAGATACAACACTTTATAGTGAAAATCAAGGCGATGTTGAAGAATTTATAAGTGGTTTAAGTTTAAGCACAAGTTATTCATATTACAAAGTCAGCGTTTCGCTTATTCCTGCTATCCTTTCAAATGATGAGGGTAGTTATGGTAAGGTTGTTACTTTACAAGGCAATAATTATCAAATTTTAAATAGCTTAGTTTATCAAGATGGTTCTCATGTACTTAGAGGACTTGTAAGAAATGCAAATGAAATGATTGTTAGAACTACTTCTCCTAAACTTGTGAACCAAGAAAATGGTGTCAAAAATGGAGCAATAAGCTTTGTAATTTCAAGAGATGTTTATTATAGTGAAACAGACCCTGTAAATATAGACATTGAAACAGCAAACAGAATTTCAGTTTATGCAGATTACATCTCTGCTGGTGAGAATAAGACCATAAAGCTTACTGGTAAATTCCAATTTACGGTTAGCACAACAAGTGGTGAAGAAGATAATGTTTATGTATTATTTACACCTGATGATGGTCAACTAAATGATACTATTAGATCCTTTACACTTAGGGTTTATTCTTACGGAAAGGACTCAAAAGGAAATAATGCTACAATCTCAGCACCTCTTACTATACTTGATGTATATAAATTACCAAAAATTGACGAAAGCAATTATGACGTAATTCTTGTAGAGGGCAAAACAGCACTAGATTTTAGTAAGTATTTTGTAAATGTTTCTATACAAGACAATCGCGACTGCTATAACATAGTAGCAAGTCTTGTAACAGCTGATGGCA
>CARBWQ010000134.1 GCA_948949055.1 uncultured Eubacteriales bacterium
ATTACCCTTAAATGATTCGATAATATCCATATTTCTAACTTTTTCATCTTTAAATTCGGCAATTTTATCTGGATCAACATAACCTTCATTTTCATCAACTGCTACAATCCAAGGTAATGGTTTTAAAAATTCAGCCAAATCCTCAACTGTTTCAAGTCTTCGCTCGACCGTAAAATGGTTTTCGAATGCAAGATAACAACTTTCTTCCAAATCTTCTATTGTCCTATAAACAGCCTCATCATAATTATCGTCAATAACCACTCCATTCTCATAGTTAAATGTATCTACATCTGTGATATAAAATCCAGATTCACCACCATCATAGCCATTGTCATCAAGAAACGCAACGAATTTTTTACATTTTGTATAATCTTTACTCATGAAAATATCCTTCTACTCATTATTATAAATACTAGCAACCTTAAAGTCCTAAATATCTATATTCTTTAAAATACTCTTTATATTTTTTAAGCAACATAAACCATTTATAACTCTTTATCGTCAGCTTCATCTGCAATCAGCTTCAATGTGTGACAATTTCGCTTGCCAAATAAATTAAGGTTAGACAATAGTTTTTGATAAGATTTTGAATTTGCTTTAATATCATTTATAGTTTTTTCATCATCAAAAGCATATAATTTAACTCTTGTTCTATCAATTGGAATACAATATATGACTTTATCACTAAATTTTTCCATCCATGCTTTACATTCTTCTTCGCCACCTGGATAAAAGTGTTTATTAGGAATACCATTCTCTCTGGCATAACGATAAAAACTATCACTCGCCTCACACATCTCATAATGGAAAAATGTATTTAAACTGCTATTTCTATACTTACAAATGATGTCATCAACTTTAACATTGCCTTTAAAAGATTTTACAACATCCAAAACTTTTTCTTTCTTAGCAACAAACTCATCTATATTTTTAGGCTCAACATAACTATCTTCAAGCTCGTCAATAGCTACAATCCAAGGAAGAGATAGTAGCAACTCAAATAGGTCACGTTTATTATTTACAGCCTGATTAATTGAAAAATGATTTACGCCATCCAGAATACAATCTTCTCCAAGATCTTCAATAGCAAGATAAACTCCTTCTGTATAATCAGCAGTCAAGTCAGCCTCTTGATTTTCATTCCAATAATCTACATCAGTGATATAGAAACCACTTTCGCCATTTTCAAATCCATTTCCGTCAACAAAGGCAACAAATTTTTTGCAATTTTTCTTATTCATATATATTTTTCTCCTATACTATAAATATAACACTTTAACGACATTTTTGCAATATCTAAAATGCAAAAAAAACAAAAAAAAAGCACTTAGTGCTTTTTTTTATTTTATAACTACATTGCTTTCACCTAAAAGCCCTGTGAGTTCATTCGATAAATAATTGTTAACATCAACTTTTGTGTTAAATGAGAACACATTTCCTGTCGTTGTACACTTTATAACAACCTGACTATTGCCCGGATAACTGGTCGCAATTCTTTTAACGCTGTTATAAATATCAACATCTTTGGTGTCAAAACGCAGATAAACCTTTCTTTCTTGAACAATAGGAGTTTCTACTGTATTTTTTTCCCAAGGGAATATTGATTCGGCAATAACACAAGGAGATTTGCCATCTCTAATTGAAATCTTACCTTTAACTGTTACAAGACCATCTTCGACTGCTATATCTTTAAACCTAGAATAAAGCTTGCTAAACAGCATTACTTCAAAAGTCCCATAGATGTCTTCAATTGTTAAAAATGCCATATTGCCTGTCTTAGTCATAATCTTTTTGACGGCTTTGATAATTCCACCACCGGTCACCGGTTGACCATCTTTAACAAAATTATCATCTTCGACTTGCTCACCTTCTCCATCTTCTTCACCTTCTTCATTTGAAGAAAAATTCATATTGTTATCAACGATTTCATCATCTTCTTCACTTGAAAATTCATCTGTTGACGTTTCTGGAATCATATCACTAGTGAAATTAAACTTTTCATACATATCAAGATAATCGTCTAGTGGATGGCCAGAAAGATAAATGCCAACAAATTCCTTTTCATATTTGAGCAAGGTTTCCTTGTTAAACTCTTTAATATTTGGATATTCTATTTTATTTAACACCTCTGTTTCCTCTTGGAAAGTGTCAAAGAATGAAAATTGTCCCATTGCTTTTGCTTTGCGATCCACACTAACAAGTTCCATATATTTAGGGAATGCTTCCATAAGCTGAGATCGTGCATGTCCAAAAGTATCAAAAGCACCAGCAAGAACAAGAGCTTCCATGGATTTTTTATTTAGAGAGTTTGCAGTTACCCTTCTAATGAAATCCTCAAAACTCTTAAAAACTCCGTTTTTATTTCTCTCTTCTACTATACTATCAATTAGTGCAGTTCCGACATGCTTTAAAGCTCCAAGTCCAAAACGAATGTTGCCATTTTCCACTCTGAATTCTGTAACCGATTTATTGATATCTGGTGGATAAATTGTAAAGCCTTCCACCCTAGCATAGTTTGTATATTTTTTTACTAAATCAGCGTTTGTAATACGATTATTAAGCACAGCAGTCAAGTACTCAACTTCATAATGAGCCTTTAAATAACCAGTTTGATAAGTTACATATGCGTAAGCTGCTGCATGCGATTTATTAAAAGCATATCCGGCAAATTTAGCCATTTGCTCAAAGACACGTTCAGACACTGCTGCATCATGTCCAAGTGCCAATGCGCCAGGAATAGGCTTTAAATGACCTTCTGGGTCTTCCCAACCATAGATAAACTTCTTCTTTTCAGGAGGAAGGTTCTCTGGCTTTTTCTTACTCATAATACGACGAACATTATCTGCACCACCAAGTGAGAAACCAGCCATAACTTGGAAAATTTTCATAACCTGTTCTTGATATACAATACATCCATAGGACATACTAAGAATTGGTTCTAGACAAGGATCTTCATATTCAATCTTTTCTGGATTTTTCTTACCTTTAATAAATTTAGGAATAAAATCCATAGGCCCCGGACGATAAAGGGAAACGCCGGCAATAATATCTTCAAGGCAGGAAGGTTGAAGGTCTTTCATGAACTTCTTCATACCACCACTTTCAAGCTGGAATACAGCTTCGGTCTTTCCTTCACTTATCATTTTGTAAACAGCAGGATCATCATAGGACATCTTGGTAAAGTCAATCTCTACGCCATGATCTTCCTTTATATATTTAATTGCTTTATGAATATCGGTAAGAGTTCTAAGTCCAAGGAAGTCCATTTTCAATAAGCCCAAGTGTTCTAGTTCTGTCATATCAAACTGAGTAATTTCATCGTTACCACTCTTCGCCATTGGAACATGATCAAAAACGGAATCAGGAGAAATTAAAACACCAGCAGCGTGCATGGAAATATTACGAG
>CARBWQ010000135.1 GCA_948949055.1 uncultured Eubacteriales bacterium
CAACACCCTGTTGAATTGGGTCACATGTAATTTCGCCATACTTTTCTTGACCAGCTAAAACTGATACACTGAAATTAAACTTACGAGCAACAGCAGAGAACTCAATCGCGAAGCTTTCATCAAAGCCTGCAATAGAAGCTGTGAAATAGTAATAGTTGTCAGTTTGAGAGTAATAATTGTTTACACTGCCTTCAACAACATAATCTACATTTCCAGTATTGAGTCTGCCACCAGTATAGCCATAAGCCATAACAGCAGAGATATCAAATCTTTCACCAGTCTTAATATAGAATGTATCACCACTTAAATTGATGTTTGTAGATGTATTTGCTGTGTTGAAAGTAAGACGCATAAACAGATCTCTAACATCACCAATGGTTACTTCATTAATAGAAGCTTCTCCGTCAACTGAGATTGTTGCACCTGCAACAAAGTTTTCCCAAACAATGGTAAGAGTCTTCTTATCTTCGCTTATTGTTGGAGTAAAATCGCCATTTCCAAGAGGCTTATAGCTTGTAAGAGTAAATTCATAACCCTTCTTAGCTTTATAAGTTATTTCTACCTTTTGCTCAGTATAAGCAATGATAGTAGGTCTAGCTTCCACCTCTTGACCATTTATCTTAACAGTAAAGCTCTCAACATTTGTTGTAAAGAGTTTTAGCTCATTTGGAGCTGGCTCGCGAGTGAATTCAAGTTGACAATCATTGATAAGGTCACGGATTATCACTCTGCCTCTCTCTTCATTTATTTTACCTGCAACAGTTGACTTATCATAAGCATATACATAACCGGTAATTGGCAGAACTTCAAGTTCAAGACTGTCTTCATTGTAAATTAAAGTAAATGTCTTTCCACTTTCTATTTCCTTGCCATCAACTTTTACTGTAATTCCACTTACAAAATTGATTGTAATGTCAAATGGTGCATTTTGCCAAGTTGCAGTGAATGTAATTCTATAAATATCATCTTCATTAGTTCCAATAGAGGCAAGTCTATCACCTTCTACATAACTTCTTCCATCAGGAGCAGTCCAAATAGCCACTCTACCATCAAGCAACGCTGTTGGGAAGGTTGAAATCGCCTCGCCATAACGCACTCTTACAGTATTTGAGCCATTTATCTTACCATCTGTTGGATCAAAAGTAATCTCATAGTTAAGTCCCTGCCATACTGCATTCAACTCAATAGTAACATCATTTTCAAGAGTAGCAAACATTTCATCTACTATATCTTGAAGTGTTTTTCCATCAAGTTTTCCATTTTGATATGTGTAATTTGTAAGAGTATATGTACCTTCTGTAACCTTTAATTTAGGTAAATCTTCCTCAGAAAGCAGTGCTAAACTGCTATATCCATAACTTGGATTGAGTGAGTTTGTATCGGTACGGTTTGTAAACTCTGGTAAGTTTACATTAATAGCAAATGTCACATTAATTTCATCAAATGCAACTCCAAGTTCAATCGCAGAAGCAATTCCTGTGAATGAAACTTTACCAATATTTTTACCTATGTCGGTAAGATTTCTATTGATTGCGTCAATTGTAGTCATAAGATTATAAGATCTAATCTTGTAGCCTCTTTGACTTTCAATAGTTATATCAAGATTTGTAAAGTATTCTACATAAGTTTCGCCACCAATTTGGCTAATAGCAGTAGAAGGAACAGCCTCAAACTTAACATTATCTAAATATGCACCTTCAACTACGATAGCATATTTTTCTATTTCCCAAACTGAATAGATAGTAAGAGAAGGCTCTTCATCAAGGCTATTTAATGCAAGGTTTCTTAAAACCTCAGTCACATTTGTCTTATCAAGTGTAACATAGCCATTTTCACCTTCAATCTTCCAGCCTCTGAAAGCATAACCCTTTCTAGATGGCGCTGGGAAAGAAGCGATAAGGCTTTCTTCATTCATTCCTGCTTTTATAGGATAACCAACAGTAAATGTTGTATTATCACCAACAGGGCTTAATCCGTCAGCAACAAACTTGCCACCAGTCACGAGGTCGGCATGCTCTGTTGAAGCATTTACAGTAAGATTAATTGTAAACTCTGTTATGCTTCCAGTAACATTATCTTTTACCTTGTAATTTGCACTGTCACTGCCTTTAAGCACGATTGTAACTTTTTTATCATCGCCAACTTGGGCATTTTGATAACCACCCTTTGCCTTATCTATACTTACTTCATCACCACTCAAAATAAATCTATCAATATTTTCATCAAGTGATTTAGGAAGAGAAGTTTTCTCGTCAAACTTCTTTATTATTTCAAGGCTAGATAGGTCTAATTCATATTCAGTCACTTCAACCAAAATTGTATAACCATTTGATTGAAGACCGGTGAAGTTTGAAGAAGTTATCATAAATGTAAGGCTTCTTGATCCACCTGCATTGAGATATCCACCATTTGACAATTCGCTTTCACTGAGAGAAATGCCAGAAATAGTTACATAACCATTTTCAATATCATCAGTTATTGTTCCGATAGAGAATGTATATCCTTGTGCAAGGCTGAGAAGATCTTGCAAGCTTATTCCATTTTTAATTTGACCATAGCTGTAAATCTTGTTTGTAATGTCAAAAGTTACACTTTCAACTTCACGAGGAGTAATATTACCAAAATAAGTTACTGCTGGAAGGAAGTAATTGCCTATTGAACTACCTTCAATTTGCACGTCAAGAAGTTCAATATTATTTCCAACTACGATTTGAGAATATCTTCCAGTCATATAGACTTCGTCACCCTCAATCACATTAATAAACTTAGCATCAGATTTTCCTATTATGTCTGTTCTATCAAAGATCTTATTGATTCCAGTCATAACAAGTGTGAGAGGTGTAATTTCAAAGTTGGCTACAAGAGTATAACTTTCAAAGTTACCCTTTCCAGCTATTGTAATGTCACTTTGGTCGTAACTATCAACATCTATTGCATTTAAAGCAGTGAAAGATAGATTAACAAGTGCAAGTCTATTTATATCACCAGTTAAAACAACAGTTTCGCCCTCATTATTTACATAAGAGAGTGTGATAAATGAACTTGACTGACCAATTGTAACCTTCCATTTACCTGCAAGCTCATCATAAGTGAGAATAAACTCAGGTGCATGTTTTGAATAAACCATAGAAAGTTGATCATCGATTGTAACTTTTAGGTTTATATGAGATTGTTCAATAGTAAAGTAAGTATCCTCGGCAATAGTAACAAAGTAGTTGTCATTTTCGCTAGTGCCTGAGATAAATTCATATTGACCAATCACTTCGCCGGCTTTTCTAGTAAGTTTTACATTAACAAGCTCATCATTCTCACCTTCAAACATATTAATTGTAAATGAGAAGTTTGGATCGCTTGTTG
>CARBWQ010000136.1 GCA_948949055.1 uncultured Eubacteriales bacterium
AGCGGTCTTGCCCGACGCCGTCGGGCCGGTTATGACTACTAATAGATTTTTGATTTAAAGGAATAAAAGCAAGCAGTAAACTTAGGAGTAAAACAATTGAAACAATAATTGCTAACTTAATTTTTCTGACTTTCATTATTACCTCGCTTAAATAGATATTAACATAAAATTAAAAAATAAAAAAATGATTTTATCTATATTTTTTATTAATATCAAAATTTTAATATATTGTTGACAAAAAAAATCTAAAATTATATAATCTTAATTATGGAAAAGATAACTATTGATGAAATTGAACTTGAAACACTAGTGGCTGAAAATCAAATATCTTTTGATTTTGAAGGACTTAGCCAAAAGGAAGAGAGTATTTCTCTTACTGAAACTTTAATTAAACCTCTCAATCACGACTATATAAAAGAAGAGGTTCTTTTTGTTGTGGTAAAGGCTAAAAATAATGAAGTTGCAAAGGACCTACCAAACTTAAAATTATGTGGAAAGAAGATGATTGATTGGGTTCTTCTTGCAGGTTCTTCTTGTGAGCAGATGGTCATGGAAGATTATGAAGATATAATAGGAAAGGTAAGACAAATTAATACCGATAAAAAGTATATTGCTTTATTTTATAGCGATACACCTCTTTTTGATAAGTCATCTTTCTTCAAAATTATGGACTACTTTGCATCTAAGAGCATGAACTTTTTACAATTATCTCGTGGTTTTATTGTCAAAACAGAGTTTTTGAAAAATAGTCCAAACTTTATTTCTAGTGCAACTGGTGGTAATGAAATTCCTTCATTATTAAGATGTGACAGTTCTGCAAAACTTGTTGAGGCTTATGAAACTTTAAATGAGCGAATAGTTGGTTATCATATTAGAAATGGCGTGACTATCTTTGGAAAGAATACAGTATTTATAGATGCTGATGTCGAGATTGATGGTGGAGTAATCATCTATCCAAATAACATTTTGCAAGGTGAAAGCGTTATATCTGGTGGCACTATACTAGAAAGTGGAAATATTATTGATAATAGTATTATTTTGAATGATTGCGTGGTAAAGGCTTCTTATATAAAGAATTCTAAGATAACAAATGGAAAAACTATTGAAAACGGAAGTAAAATAATAAGTGAGGTCATATAATGGTTATCGTTATAGGTCTTGGCAATATAGGAAAACAATACGATAACACTTTTCATAATATAGGTTTTATGGTGGCTGACTTATTGGCTGAAAAAATTGGTACATCTTTTTCAAAAGAAAAGTATAAATCTATGCTTGCAGAAGGCAGATTTAATGGTCAAAGTATATTGATTTGCAAACCTACCACCTTTATGAATAATAGTGGTGAGGCAGTAAGTTTATTGAAAAAGAAGTTTAAGGACGCACGAGTAATAGTTGCTGTTGACGATATAGACCTTGCAAAAGGTATTGTTCGTTATCGTGAACATGGAAGCTCAGGTACACATAATGGCCTTCGTTCTATTGTTTCATATATAGGCGAAGAGTTTGAAAGGGTGAGAGTCGGCGTTGGAAGAGATAAATCAGTTGACCTTGCTGATTATGTTTTGTCAAAGATTAAAGAGGTTGACAGAGAGATAATTGAAAATGCTGTCAATGATGCAGTCAATTTAATATTAGATAAAATAGGGAGATGAAAATTGCTTATTGAAAAGCTTAAAGCTATTGCAAATAAAAAAATAATATCAAATTTAAATACAGGCGAAAAAGTTTTAATGGCTTCTAATTCATCTCGCCTAATTTTTTTGTCAAGCAATTTTGTTTCGGCAGGAAAGATAAAAAGAGGTCTTGAAGCACTTGGAAAAAAAGTTGAAATTATATCCAATGCAAGAGAAAATAAAGACGAAAATGATAAAAACTTGCTACCTTTCGTTCGAAATTTAAATAGATATATTGCAGGAGAACTTGATGCTCTTATATTTTTACCTTGTTCGGCAATTATAAAGTTTGACAAACAGAAGATTGAATCTTTTAAATTGTCAAAAGGTGATACGATAAACCTAGATGAAATTTTATCTAAACTTGCATCACTTGGTTATGAAAGGACAAGTTTGGTTGAAAATGGAGGTCAATTTGCTTTAAGAGGTGATATTCTTGATATATTTGCAATTACAAGTGAAAATCCAATCAGAATAGAGCTTTTTGATGATTTTATTGAAAATATTTCAATTTTTGACCCCCAAACAATGAAAAATATTAAAAAAATTGAAGAAATTGACATTTTTGCATCATTTCTTCCTGTTGGAGAGGATTGCGCGTTTGACCTTGATGGAGATAAAATTATAGATGAACCTAAAAAGGTCTGTGATGAAATTGACTTATTAATTAAGAGTTATATGACATCGTCAATTTATGAAGAAAGCTTATATCAAAATTTTGAATATTTGCTTAACAAAGTTGATCATATCTATGATAATTTTCAAGTAATGAAAGCTGAATATCATAATGAGATGATAGCCAGCCGTAGTTATTTAACTGATTTTTTAGCACTTAAAAATGATATTTATGATTTTAAGAATCTTAATCAAGCGATTATTCTTTTTGCAGGTGAAGAGAGATATAAAAAGAATTTACAAAGCTTTTTAAATGAACAGAATCTGTCATACATGGACTTTGATGAGGAAGAAGAACTTGAAAGTGGGGTGATTTACCTTTCTTCAATTGCAATGCCATATTCCTTTTCATTTTTAAGAGAAGGTATAGTAGGAATAGGTTCTGATAGTTTATTTAGAAAGACAGTCACTTCTTTTTCAAAAAATAAGCATGCAACATTTTATCTACCAAAGGTGGGTGAATTTGTAGTTCATACATTCCACGGCGTTGGGAAATGTATCGGAATTACAAGAATGAAAATTTCTGACATTGAAAAGGATTATTTTGTCATCGAGTATAAGAAAGGTGATATTTTATATCTCCCAAGTGAAGAGGCAAATACAATCTCTGCTTATGTTGGAAGTGAAATAACTCCAAAGTTATCTGCTCTTGGTGGAGGAGAGTTTTCTAGGCTTGTTGAAAGAGTAAAATCAAGTATAAAAGAGATGGCAATATCTCTTGTTGAATTATATAACGAAAGAGAGAAGATTAAGGGATTTAAGTTTAGACGTGACGAATATTTAGAAAAGCAATTTGCCGATTCGTTTGGCTATCCCGAAACTGCTGATCAACTTAAAGCTATTTCTGATATTGATAAGGATATGGAAAGCGATAAGGTTATGGAAAGACTTATATGTGGAGATGTAGGCTTTGGCAAGACAGAAGTTGCTCTTAGAGGTGCTTTTAAATGTGTATATAATGGTCGTCAAGTAGCGCTTCTTTGTCCTACA
>CARBWQ010000137.1 GCA_948949055.1 uncultured Eubacteriales bacterium
CAGCAGATATCAAAGTAGGTTCACAAAGAGCGAAACCTTCATCTTTAACGTAAATTTTTGTGTATGCACCACCAATTTCTATTGCATATTTTATTTTTTTCATAATTTTCTCCAAAGTAAATCATTTAACTTTAAAACTTATTATTAAAAGTAAATTTCTTTATCACTTGCAACTCCTAATGAATTTACACAAGTAAAAGTTACTTTATCACCTTCGTTAACTTTTAGTAGTAGATAAATTAAATCGTTTCTATCAATTATATCGACATTTTCTCCAAAATTAATCCTGCATGAGGTAATATAAGCATCCTTATCAAGAGCAATCTTAGATGAAGTTGTCAAAATATAATACCCTTCTTGATCGAATGAAAAGGCTTTCATATAATTTAGTGGAGAATAAAGGTTTCCATCTAAATAATAATTGCCATAATTAGTTTCTTCTTTTAAATATCTTGCATACCAAGCTTCATTAGCATCAAGTCCTCTTATATCAAGGCTTTCAAAGGTGTAGATTTTATTTTTACCATTATTTTCATTGTTATCAATTAATTTATCAATCACTTTCATGATTGGATATATTGAAACCATTCCATTTATAGGGTTACCATTGGTCGTGTCAACATCGCCACCTAATGCCACAAGCCCAACTAAATAGCCATTAGCATCAAAGCAACCACCACCTGAATTGCCAGGAGTTATACCCAACGCAATATCTACAACATCTTCATAAAGGTTAGATAAAACCGTATAAGGTGTCCTTGAATTATAGCTTGATGGATAATTAGTAAATTGAACCTGCCCATTTAAAGTCGTGTAAGGATAAATTTTCTCTGACGTATAAAACATCATTGGATTATTACTTGCCACATTGCCGACTGTTAAACGATTGATATAATCGAGGTCAAGTGGTGTACCAATAGTGAAAATTTGTTCATAATCAAGTCTGTCATCTCTTGAACAATCAACAAGTCTATCTTTCATTAATACATAGTTTAAATTAACTTCATCGCTATAAATTACAGCTACATCTAAATCTTTATTGTACCATAATAAATCAGCTGAATAAAAAATTTCATCTTCTGTAAGAATATTAATTTCACAATCTGTGAATTCATTGCTGTCAAAAAGATCAATAACATGATAATTTGTCACTATATAGCTACCCTTGCTTGCTTGATAACCATTTGAAAGTGAGGTTTTATAACCATTTGAAGCTACGCAAACTCCACTACCATGCCAACTTTGAGTTTGCTTTTGAGTTTTGTTATAGCCCTCTACTGTAACTGCTACGGTAGCATTTCCATCACGATAAGACTTTGCAATGTCATATACGTTCATATCAGAAGTAATATTTTCTGTAAGACAATTAGTTAGCGAATAAGTTCTTTTATTAAATAAATTATTAAAAAATGGAATAGCACAGCCTGTCAACAAAAAAGACATTGCAAGCACTATAACCAAAGTCAAAATTGTAGCCTTCCAAGTCTTTTTCATATTAAAGCCTCCTATTCCAAGTTTGTATTTAATTTTACTTATCTATTTAACTTTATATTACCAAAAAAAACGAAATTTATAAATTTAGATTTAAATTATTTGCAAACTCTTTTTGTAAACTTTTTTGTAATCAACAGCGACATTCATTCCTTCGCTAATTTCAAAACTTGCATCACCTTCAACAATAGTCTTCATAATTATTGAATCGCCTAAGATATCACAAACGACATCTTTGATAACTGCATTTCTAGAAGCATTTAAGTTTACAGCAAGTTTAACTATAACTCCAAGTTTTCTTACAGCATCAAGATCTTCATCTGAAAGGATATCTTTATACTTAATCCATTCATTGAGTGAGAATTCATCAAGGTTTTGACAAACGCAAATGAAACCTGCAATTAAAAGTTCCCTATGAGTTACACCCTTTAAATCTGAATAAATTATTTTTTCAAGACCATGCTTTGAATAGTTTTCAGTATTAATACTCTTTCCACTATCATACATGAAAGATGCAATTCTTAGTGGTTTAACATAAAATCTAGGTAACTTATGCATAACTTTAAGTTGTTTAAATAATATTACAGCAAGATTATGAACACTTTGATTTATTGAAAATTCATCATTGTTGAATTCATAATAGTTATCAAGTGAATTTGAAAGCAAATCATTAAGACGCTCTTGTGCCACTGCAATAACATTAAGCCCTAATACACCATTGGTAAGATTTGCTGTTGAGATATCAAGTTCAGAAATTGACAGAACTTCACTTATTGCCTTGATTATTGCAAAACCGATTGCAAGCTTGTCTGCATTCTCATTACTAATACCCTTTATCTTCTTAATTTTATCAAGTTCAAGTCCTTTGATAAAGTCAAAAGTTTTGCATATAGTTTCATTTGAAATAAGATAGTTGTTATCTACATCGAGAGGATAACGTTCAATCTTCTTAGAAATTTTACCCATTGATATAAAAGAGCTTCCAATTCCTACAAACTTTGTAGTTTCCTCTTCATCAATAACAAAGCCACAATTTGCAATCTTCTTCTTTAAGCTTGTAACTAGTTTATCAAGATCAACATCTTCATTTTCACAAGCATTGAAAGTACCAAAAGGAATAACAGCACTATCAAGTATAGTTCTCCTATTGTACTTAACAATGTAAGATGAGAAGCCACCTACATAAACAAAAACGCCCTTAGCATTATCAATCGAATTAACAACCGAATTGAAAAGATATTTGATATGTTCTTCATCTGAAAGAATAGAGAAACTAATTCCAGTATTGTTGTATATCTCGTCTATAAAGCCTCTATAATTTCTAGCCTGAGTCATAATGTTTGACGCAACAGCAAAAATCTTTTCAACATTAAACCTTTCAATCATTTTGCGATAAACTTTTAAAACCCCAAGAATTTTGTTTTTGGTTTGAGGGCTTAAAAGTTCATCTCTATAAATTTCTTCACCAAGTGCAAAAAACTGGCTCTGACTAAGAACCAAGTTATATTTTGAACCACTTACCTTAAATACTGACAATTTGAGAGCTGATTCATTAAGCTCTATAATCGCAACCTTTTCCATTATTAAATATCACTCCTATTAATCAAGCTTAATTGCACCGACAGGACAACTAGCTTCACAAGCACCACAATGAATACATTTAGTCTTATCAATAACTGCTTTGCCGTCTTTATCAAAACTAATAGCACCTACTGGACATATTGAAACACAAGTACCACAACTGATACATTTTTTCTTGTCTATCATTTTTCCTCCGTTTGGTGATATTTTAACATATTTTTATTATAAAGTAAACCATTTTTTAATATTCTTTCTATTTTTTAATAGC
>CARBWQ010000138.1 GCA_948949055.1 uncultured Eubacteriales bacterium
TTATTTGACTAGGACTTAGACCAAACAGTTCTTTTAATCTTTCTTTACCAACTTTATCGACTTCTGTCACACCTTTTTTTGTCAACCAAACAGTTGTTTCATTATCAATTAATTGGAGCAAATCTCTATCACCAGAGAGGATAAACTTTTCGCCCTTGTATTTTTTTGAAATTGTACCAATAATATCATCAGCTTCAATTCCGGCTATCTCAAAATATTTTATTCCCATTTTTTCAAGCATTTCTTTAATAACAGGAAATTGCGAAATAAGTTCTGTTGGAGATGGCTTTCTTTGCATTTTGTATTCGCTATATATTTCATTTCTAAATGTCTTTCTAGCATGATCAAAAGCAACCACTATTTTGCTTGGCTTTTCCTCTTGCAATAATTTTGTAATAATATTTGCAAACCCAAAGACTGCACCAGATGGTTTTCCTTCATGGTTAGAAAGAAAAGGCAAAGCGTAATATGCCCTATTTGCAATACTATTTCCATCAATTAGCAAAAGTTTTTCCATAATATCTCCTAGTTTATTATTTGCAAAAGTTTAAGTTTCAATTAAATATCAAAAAAATTTATAGGCAACTGCTTTCGCACTTGCCATACAAATTCAAATTATTTTATTATTTAAACATATAAAGGAAAGGTTCAATCATTTTCTTACCTTCAACAGAAATTTTAAAGAGTTTTCTGAACACATCTGGAATTGTCATAGTGAGGATTAATAAAACTACCATTATTATTAGTAACATAAAGAATACTATTTTTAGTGGATTGCCAAAAAAGTTTACAGCGGCATATAACAAAGCTATCCCAAGCCCACCATAAATTGAAATATAGTAGAAAATTTGTGACATGTTATCAAGCCCATATAGATTTACATAACATAAAAATCCTATGTAAACAATTGTAAGCAAAGCTAGAATAAAATAAACAATAGATTTCATAAATACCTCCCCCAGTTTTTTAGTTTTCTTCAAGATGTTTTTTCTTTTTACTATCGTGTTTAATCTTGTTTTTTAATGGTTTAATTTTCTTTGGTTTATCTTTAACTTTCTTTGGTTTTGTTTTCTTGACTTTCTTCTTACTCTTTTTCAAAAGTCGTTTTGGAATAGAACCATCATCAGGCATCTTGTCAACCAAACATTCTGGATTTGCCAGGAGGTCCTTGCAAAGTTTTAATGTCTTGCCCATATAGAAACCATCTGCGATTCTCTCGTCGAGAGTCATACCAAGAGTCAACATCTTTGCAATTTTGAGTTCTTTATTGTTTTCTACATATGGTTCCATTTTTTCTTTTCCCATAGAAATAAACATAGAAGTTGTACCAAAATTATAAAGATGATGATAGATTGCAGGAAGTTTAATGGATTTTAAATTTGTTACAAAACAACTAGTATGAAAAGGACTTGCTTTAATTAAGGCTTTTGGCATCATACCATGTTTGTCGAGCCATCTTATCAACGCCATAACCCATCTAAAAAGAAAGTCTGGTAAATGGCATAGCTTTCCTGCTGCTTTTGTTGTCTTATGAACAGTTTCAGGTTCAAGATTTTTAGCTATTTCGCTATCAATCATATCCTTTATTTCTTCAAGGCTCTCTCTACCAGTGAAATAGAGTTTAAGTGTGATGTCGTCAGCTTCATCTTCCAACCTTTTCTTTATATCCATGGAAATACTTATATAGTTTCTTTGATAAGTAGTTCCACGCATGATAAATCTATTCATTCTATTTCTAGTATACAACACTCTTACAAGCATTGCAAACAAAATATGGGTATATGTATAATGTTTTCCATTTCTTCTTTCTTTTGCAATAAATTCATCAAGAGGAGCACAAGGTACTTGAACTTTTATTAAATTTACTGCATCAATTCTTTGAGGCATAAAGAAAGGACCAGCCTTCTCTATTATATTCATGTTTTTAACTTTTTTACCGTCACTTCTGTGTCCGAACATTTTTAGTTTTCTCCTTTAAACTTTTTTCTTATAAGATTTTTTTCTCTACCATTGCCACTTGGCTTGTAATATACTCTATCTTTGAGAGAGTCTGGCATATATTGTTGTTTTACATATCCACCATAATTATGAGGATATTTATAAGTGCCGTGACCATCTTTATTTGTACTTGGATGATTTTTTAAATGATTTGGCACTTTATTATCAGTATTTTTGAGAGCATCTTCCTCAGCCAAATGAAGTGCGTTTATCACTGAATTTGATTTCTCTGCTTCACAGACATAGATTATGGCATGTGAAAGAGGAATAAGCCCTTCTGGCTGTCCCATCTTTTCAAGAGCATACATTGCACTTGTAGATAATAATAGTGCATTACTATCAGCCATACCTACATCTTCTGAGGCATGAGCGACAAGTCTGCGCGCTATTATCATTGGATCACAACCTGCTTTGATAAGTCTTTGACTATAATACAATGCTGCCTCAGTATCACAGCCACGTAAGCTCTTACAAAATGCAGACAAAAAGTCATAATACATATTTTCGTCAAGCGAAAGAGCTTTTCTATCAGTGGACTGCTTTGCCACCTCTAAATCAATATGTATCTTTCTATCTTTCTCCATTGGAGTGGTCATAACTGCTAGTTCAAGCGAGTTTAAAGAATTTCTTAAATCACCACCACAAGCAAAAGAAAGATAGTCGAGAGCTTCTTCGCTACATTCAACTGGCATATTGCCAAGTCCATTTTCTTTATCATTCAACGCCCTTTTTAAAGCATTTTTAATATCCTTTGAAGTCAATGATTTAAATTCAAAAACTCTACATCTTGACACGATAGCTCTTGTCATTGAAGTATATGGGTTTTCGGTTGTTGTCCCAATAAAGAAAATAGAGCCCTCTTCAATAGCTTCAAGCACGCAGTCAGATTGAGCTTTATTCCAACGATGACACTCATCAAGAATAAGAAATGTATCATTGCCAAACATAGCTTTATCTGCCCTTGCTCTTTCTATAATTGCCTTAGCATCACCAACTCCACTTGTAACAGCATTTATCTTCACATAATTTGCTTTTAATGAATTTGCTATTATATTTGCAAGAGTAGTCTTACCTGTGCCAGGTGGGCCATAAAAAATGCAACTACCTAGTGTCCCATACTTGATAGCACGATATAAAAGCGTATTTTTACCAACAATATGTTCCTGTCCTACAAAATCATCAAAGCTTTTTGGACGCATTTTTTCTGCAAGTGGAACTCTCTTTAAGTTGTCCATTGGTTTTATTGTACACTAAAATTAAGTAAAAAACAAGTATTTTATTAATTTTTATTTAAAAATATAGTTTTTGCCTTCTTTCCTCTTAAAATAAGGCT
>CARBWQ010000139.1 GCA_948949055.1 uncultured Eubacteriales bacterium
TAAACAGAAAGTCTAGGTCTAACAGCAGATCCAATGACCTTGCGTCTAACTCTTTTATGACGAACAACTCTTTCTTGATTTTTATCAGTTTTCTTAATCATTTGAAGTTCTCCTATTTCTTACCTTTACCGGCAGCTTTTCCGACTTTTCTTATAACAACTTGATCAGAATATCTGATACCATAACCGTGATAAGGTTCAACTGGTCTGATATCTTTTATTTTAGATGCAAATTGTCCAACCTTTTGTTTATCAATACCACAAATAGCAATTTCAGTTGCACTTGGGCAGGTAATTTGAAGGTCGCTTGGAATTTCCACTTCAACTGGGTGAGAAAGACCAAGGTTCATATTAAGTTTGTTTCCAGAAACATTGGCTTTATAACCAACACCTGAAATAAGTAATGTTTTCTTAAAACCTTCGCTAACACCAACAACCATGTTGTGAGCAAGAGCTCTATAAAGACCATGTTTAGCATTTGAGTCAGCAGTTTCTTTTGCAATTTCAAAAGAAAGGTTTTGTCCATCAATTTTTACAGCGATTACGCTGTTTACTTCCTGAGTTAAAGTGCCTTTTGGGCCTGATACTGTAAGAAGTCCATTTTCAAATTTAGCAGTTACGCCTGCTGGCATAACAATAAGTTCTTTACCTATTCTTGACATGATTCCTCCTTACCATACATAAGCGAGAACTTCCCCGCCTACTCCAAGTTTTCTAGCTACTTTGTCAGTTACAATACCCTTGTTTGTAGAGATAATTGCAATTCCAAGACCACTAATAACTTTTGGAAGTTTATCTTTTTGAGCATAAACTCTAAGACCAGGTTTAGAAATTCTTCTAAGACCTTGAATTACACTTTCGCCGATTTCGTCATATTTAAGAGCAACCTTAATATTTTTGTGTCCCTCTTCTTCAACTTCTTCATAAGAGCGAATGTAGCCTTCTTCAAGAAGGATTTTTGCGATAGCTCGTTTTTCATTTGAAGCAGGAATACTTACATTATCATGCTTTACGAGCAATGCATTTCTAATTCTAGTAAGCATATCTGCGATTGGATCAGTTACTAACATATTTTCCTCCTTTTACCAGCTTGACTTTCTTACACCAGGAATTTCACCCTTGTTTGCAAGTTCACGGAAGCAAATTCTGCAAATTCCGTATTTTCTTAAAACAGCATGTGGACGACCACAGAGTGAACATCTAGTGTATTCACGAGTTTTATACTTTTGAGTTCTTTTTTGTTTTTCAACTAATGCTTTCTTAGCCATATTCTAACTCCTATTTAGCGAAAGGCAAACCGAGTGCCTTTAAAAGTGATTTTGCTTCTTCGTCAGTTTTAGCAGTTGTAACAAAAGTGATATCAAAACCCCTGATTTTTTCGACTTTTTCGTATACGATTTCTGGGAAGATAAGTTGTTCTTTAATTCCCATAGAGTAGTTTCCTCTACCATCAAATGATTTATCAGAAATTCCTCTAAAATCTCTTACCTTTGGAAGAGCGATTGCAGTGAGTCTATCAAAGAACTCATACATTCTTTCTCCTCTAAGAGTAACTTTTGCACCAATTTTTTGTCCTTCTCTCAAAGCGAAGTTTGAGATTGACTTTTTGGCAGTTGTAACAACAGGCTTTTGTCCTGAAATTACTGCAAGTTCGTCAACAGCGATGTTAAAGCTTTTTGAGTTACCTTTAACTTCACCAAGTCCCATATTGAGAACGATTTTCACAAGTTTTGGAACTTCGTTTATATTTTTATAAGAAAATTCTTTTTGAAGAGCAGGCACAACCTCAGTTTTGTATTTAGCCTGAATTCTATTTTGTTCTTTTGCCATTGTTTACTCCTACTTTGTTTCCTTTTTAGCTGTTGTCGACTTTTTAGTTGTTGTTTTCTTTTCACCTTCTGCCTTTGGAGCAGTTGTTGTTTTCTTTGTTGTAGAAGTTTTCTTTGCAGTAGCTTTTGGAGCTTCTTCTGCCACTTCTTCTACTTTCTTAGTTGTTGTTTTTGCTTTGCTAGCAGTTGTTTTAGTTGTGCTTGTAGATTTTTTAGCAGTAGTTTTCTTTTCTACTGGTTTTTCTTCTACTTTTTCTGCCTTTTCTTCACTTACTTTTGTAGATTTAGCAGATTTGAGTTTAGCACCCTTTAATTCTTCTGCTTTGATAGCTTTTTTAGCTTCTTTCTTAGTTTGTTTTACAAACTCTTTATCAAGAGAGCCTCCACACTTCTTACAAGAACGAACTTTCTTTCCTTCGATCTCAGCGTGAGCAACTCTTGTTGCTTTTCCACAAACTGGACAAATTACTTGTACATTTGATGAGTCGATTGGAGCAGCAATCTTAACGATACTGCTTTTTTCTTGTTGACTTCTAGCTTTTTGATGTTTTGAAACAATATTAATGCCTTCAACAACAACTCTTGACTTATCAGCATAAACTGCACTAACTTTTCCAGTTTTACCTTTTTCTTTACCAGCGATTACGAGAACGTTGTCGCCTGTTTTAATTGTCATCTTCATAGTGGCTCTCCTTTTATAGAACGTCCGGAGCAAGAGAAATTATTTTCATATAACCCTTGTCACGGAGCTCCCTAGCGATAGGTCCAAATACACGAGTGCCTTTTGGTTGTTTTTGGTTGTCGATAATAACAGCAGCGTTATCATCAAAACGGATATGAGAACCATCAGCTCTTCTAAGTCCTTTTGAAGAACGAACGATAACAGCTTTAACAACATCGCCTTTCTTAACTGTTCCACCAGGTATAGCTTTCTTAACAGCAGCAACAATAACATCACCGATGTTACCACTTCTTCTATAAGAACCACCAAGAACTCTGATACACATAATTTCCTTAGCACCTGTGTTATCAGCTACTTTTAATCTTGTTTGAGGTTGAATCATAACGCTCCTCCTTACTTAGCTTTCTCAACGATTTCTACAACACGGAAGTGCTTATCCTTTGAAAGAGGACGAGTTTCCATAATGCGAACAGTATCACCAATTCCACATTGATTGTTTTCATCGTGAGCTTTAAATGTATTTGATTTTTGAACGACTTTTCTATAAATTGGGCTTTTAACTCTGGAAACGACTTTAACTACAACAGTTTTATCCATTTTGCCAGCGCTAACAACTACGCCTTGACGTACAATTCTTGAATTTCTACTTGTTTCCATCGTTGCCTCCATTTGCTTCTAATTCTTTTTCTCTTAGCACAGTTTTAACTCTTGCTATATCCTTTTTAACATTGTGTATTGCCATAGGATTAGCAAGTGATCTAGTAGCGTGAGAGAAACGAAGATTAAATAATTCACTGTTTAACTCTTTAAG
>CARBWQ010000140.1 GCA_948949055.1 uncultured Eubacteriales bacterium
TTTTAAGATAATTATTACAAAAACAATAAAAAATCACGAAAATATCGTGATTTTTTGTTATTTTTATTGAATTTTTATTTAATTTAACTAAATTTCAAAATTCTCATCGTCTTCCCATATAGTATATTGACCTTCAAGAGTGTCGCCGTTATATATTTTACCCTCTCTTCCATATTCTTGATAATTAATAGATTTTAAAGTTATTTTAGATTCTTTTTTATCTTGTTTGACTTCATCTTCCAGCCTATTAATACCTATGCCGACATTGATTATCTTTAATGGTTTGGCAGGGTTTTCTTTGTTATACTTTTCAGCAAAAGCACTTATACCCAACTTTAATTTCTCGTAAATCTCTTTTCGATCATTTTTATTGAATGAACTTTTTTCTACTTCAAAGGTATTGACTATGCCATAACCTTCATTGCGATTTACATATAAAGTTGCTTTTGCTATAATTGCACCCCACTTATTTCTTACCACCAAGTTTTGAACATCAGGTAGAATGATACTTGCTCTCATTATTCCATAACCCATGCCTTCAAGATGTGCACAACTTGAAGTGTATTTACCTAGGAGGAAATTGTTTGGATCATTCTTTTCTAGCCACTCAAAGGTGAAATTCTCATTTGCAATATCGCATAACGATTTCATAGTAATGCCACATAGATTTTTAATTTTATTTGAGTATTCATCAATTTTTTCAAATAAATCCTGTTCCTTTAATGGCTCTTTTAAAATTCTAGTTGGAGTTCCAGCAGACTTTCTCTCATTTTCAATAGAAACTGCATTGACAAAATCTTCTTGATCAGCAAAATATGGAGCGATAGTATCAGCTATTATTTTTGTATCTTCGGTAATTCCATTAAACTTTTTCTCTCTAAAATACTCTTTAAACTTTCTTATTGTTGGGCTTAATTGTCTTTGGCTACCTTTATGCGAAGTATTTGTCTTTTGAACTTCATCAAAAAAGTTATAACATTTGGAAATAAACCCATTTTTTTCAATTTCCTCGCCTAGAAGTTCTCTTAAATTTTCTTCATTTATGAAAAACCTAGTAAAGCCTCTTTTGAAGCCCTGCAATTCCATATCTGAACAAATTTCGAAAATATGTTTATTGAAATAACTATTATTTATAAGATTCTTTTTTATAGATTCTGAAACTATTTGACTATAATTAACAAGTTTTTTAGTTTCCTGACCAGACTTACTTATACTTGTTTCTATACTTTCACTTAAAAAGCCACCTAGATTGTAATAAAGTTTAAAAAAGCTCTCTTTTAAAAAATTAGTGTTCTGACACAGATCATTAAAGAATTTTAAATTTTTTGTATTAAAAAACTCTTTAAATTCTTTGTTATCTAAGTTTTTATGCAAAATTGAATACAACCAATAGATATTTTTACCATTTTGCCCTGAAATTTCTTTAATAAACTTATCTCTCTCTTCCCAAAGTGTCATTAAAATTCCAACATTAAAATCTTCGCCAAACCTAGCAAGTGAAACGCTATTTTCAAATAATTTTTGCTTAGAAAGAATAAAATATCCATTTTTTTTGGCAATATATGCAAGTGGCGAAGTAACGGTTAACATACATTTGCAATTTTCGCTGATTTTTACAATCTCTATTTCTTTGCCAACACTTGCCAAACATTCGTTGACTTTACCACCATTTATTGTAAGTTCCTTTAAATTATTACATTTCCAAAAAGCACCAAAATTTATGCTTTCATTAGTTTTTGGAATATTAAGTTTTTCAATAGCAGTATCTCTAAACGCCATATCTTCTATGGTCTTTATATTTTCGGACATAACTATATCTATTAAATTTTCACAACCTACAAAGGTAGCATTACCAATGAATTCAACATTTTTAGGGATAACAATTTTTTCAAGACTTTTACAATTCTCAAAAGCTCTTGCATCAATTCTGATTAGCGATTCTGGCATTATTACTTCTTTCAGAGAACTACAACCACTAAATGAACTTGCATTTAAGAAAGTCAAGCTATTTGGAAGGACAATTTTTTCAAGCTTTTTGCAATCTTCAAAAGCCATTTCCTGTATAAAATCGACACTATTAGGAATAACCATTTCTTTTATATTTGTTTCCTTGAAAGCGCAAAAACCTATGGCCATCAAATTATAAGGTAAGTTAATGTCTTTCAAACTTCTACAATCAGCAAATGTTTCATCACATATTGATAAAACTTTTTCAGACATATGCACTCTTTCTAGGTTTCTACAACTTTGGAATGCCCTCTCTCCTATAACACTGACATTATCAGGAATATAAATTTCTTCTAAACTGTCACATCCATAAAATACTTCCTTGCCAATATGACATACTGTTTTAGGCAAATCGATACTACTTAGGCTCTCACAATTTGAAAAAGCATTTTCATTTATTATAACCAAATTAGGTGGCAAAATAATCTCTTTCAAATTTGAACAGCAAATAAACAATTCCTTTGGCAAAGTTGTAAGCTTATTTGGCAAAATTACCTTTTGTAAATTTGAACAATCTTTAAATGCTCCTTCTCCTATTTTAGTCACATTACTTGGAACAAAAATATTTTCAAGACTACTGCAACCACCAAAAGCACCCTCGCCAAGTTCTTTTAAATTGTCTGAAAAAACTATCCTGCTAAGATTAATATTATCTTTGAAAGCAGATTTGCCTATTTTTAAAAGTTTCTTTGGCATTACTAAAATTTCTATACCAGAATTAGAGAATGCCTCTTGTCCTATTATATTTATACTGTCAGAAAGATTTATCTCTGTAAGCTCTTTGCAATTTTTAAATGCACCCTTTGCAATTTTATTTAAATTACTAGGCAATTTAACTTTTGAAAGAGAAATGCAATCCATAAATGTTTCGTCGCCTATATTCTTGACACTTTCAGGGATTTCTATTTTCACCAGCTCTTCATTTTTTGTAAAAGCTGAATCTTCTATGCTTTCAAGTCCCTCTTTTAAAGTAACTTTTACTAATTTATCACCAAAAAAAGCACCTTTTTCTATAACTTTCACCGATTTTGGAACAATTATCTCTTTAAGTTGACAATTAGAAAAGGCATATTCAGGTATTTTTGACAAATTAGATAATTCTATTTTTATCAAACCACTTGACCTAAAAGCACCACAACCAATCTCTTTTACACTCTTTGGAAGTTTAACTCTTTTCAAATTGAAACAATCTTCAAAAGCTTCTTCACCGATAACTTCTACGCCTTCTTCAAATGTAATCTCGCTAAGATTAGCATTGCCAGCAAAAGCTCTTGCTCCAATTCTTTTTAATTTTTAT
>CARBWQ010000141.1 GCA_948949055.1 uncultured Eubacteriales bacterium
TATTGGCGATAAGGAATTTACATCGGAATGTGGTTTGATGTTAATGGGTAATATGTGCTAAAGCCTAAACTTCTAAGCGGTAGTATAGATTTAAAAGGAAATTTTATAAAGCAAAAAGCAATAAGAACACAATCATTAAAAAATATATATGATACTGAAAAAGTAACTGAATTCACAAGCTTTTTTGATGCTTTGTGTGTTATGACTAGATATGATAAATTACCCGAATTAGTAGAAGACTCTTTTTCATTTTTTCAAGAATATCTTGGAGTTGCACCAGAAGATATAATGTTAAGAATAAATAGTGAAGATGCGGATCTGATTAAAGCAAGTGAAGGAATTGACAAAAAAGTAAAAAGAGAATATGATACAAGACCTGTTAAATATTACAAACATAAATATGGATTGGATGAGCAAGGAATTTATGGAAGAAATATGAACTTTGCCCTTTTAGATCGTTTTACAGGAGAATATAAAGATGTAGGAAATATTATTGTTTTAGAATCTAAAGATAAAAAGTATGGAGCTGAACTCGCTTTAGGTATACAACCAATAGTAATGAGAATGTATGGAATACCTACTTCACTTGAAGCGTCATACATAGCAGATGTTGTGGACTTAGATTCACCAAAAAAATTAAAATATGCAGAAAGTTTGATAGTTGTTGCAAATTTGAATAAAGAAGATGTGATGAAAAATAATAGAAAAAGATATCCAATATATTTATATAAAAAATATCTAAGAGCTTTAAAATTTTGGCAAGAACAATTAGGAGTTAGTAAAGTTAAATTAATGACACAGTTGCAGGATTATTTACAACTAGAATACAATCCTGAGTTTGAATATACGATTCAAACTAAATTATTGAATAATAGAGAAAGAATAGAAGATAAGGAAAGAGATGATCTTTAGTAATTCAAATACACGTAATAATGAATCATCTAAAGAATATAGTAGTGATAAAGGGTATTTAATGCAAGATAATAGAAAGTTTGTAAAAAATGAAGAAATGTTAGTAATAAATAATATAACAACAAAGAGGAGCATTGTTAACGGAAAATATATAATAAAAGCTGACAAATCAAAAAGTAAAATATCATTAATAAAAAAGCTCGAAAAATGTTAAAATATGAGAAATTCGAGTTGACTTAATATTTGAGATATGGTAAAATGTATTATGTAACGTAAAACGTTATATGATTCTAGTGGAAGTGAGTTCTATCCACTAAAATGCTAATAGGAGAATTGATTTCAAGAGTCGAAACACAACAACGAAAGGAATGGGTGACTAATATGAAGAATATGACGATTGAAGCTATGGCAACTTTTTGTCGGCAGTATGGTTACATATATCAAGGAAGTGAGATTTACGGAGGCTTAGCGAATACTTGGGATTACGGTCCATTGGGAGCTAGGCTCAAGAGCAACTTTAAAGATGCATGGAGAAAGCGTTTTATTCAGGAACGTCCCAACAGCTTCGAAATTGATGCTAGCATTCTTATGCATCCTAGAGTCTGGGAAGCAAGCGGTCATGTATCATCATTTCATGATCCAAAGATTGACTGCAAACACTGCAAAACTAGATTTAGAGCTGATAATTTTATCAGCGAAGCAACAGATGGCAAAGTGAGTGCAGAAGGTATGAGTTACAAAGAAATGCAAGATTTCATTCGTGACAATCATATAAAATGCCCTGTCTGTGGTAAAACAGATTTTACCGATGTAAGACAGTTTAGCCAGATGTTTGAAACTTATCGTGGAACGTTAAACGATAACAAATCGGTAATCTATCTAAGACCAGAAAATGCACAGGGTGAATATGTGAACTATCTGAATGTATTAAGGTCTACAAGAGCAAAATTACCATTTAGTATTGGACAGGTTGGTAAAGCATTTAGAAATGAAATTACTCCAGGTAATTTTACTTTCAGAACGATTGAGTTTGAACAAATGGAATTTCAGACATTCTGTAAGCCAGGTACTGACTTACAGTGGTATGAATACTTTAAGAAGTATGCTAAAAAGTTCTATATGGACATAGGCTTACCTAAAGAAAAATTGAGATTTCATGATCACGAAAAACTTGTGTTCTATGCTAAAGCAGCATGCGATGTTGAATACGAATTTCCATTTGGATTTGGAGAACTGAATGGTACTCATGACAGAACCGATTATGATTTATTAAAACATCAGGAGTACTCTGGACAAAAGATGGAGTATATTGATCCAGTTACAAATGAGAGATTTGTACCATACATTGTTGAGTCAACAGTTGGCGTTGATAGAGGTGTGCTAGCACTTCTTTTTGAGGCATATCATAAGGAAGAATTGCCTGATAGTACTACAAGAGAAGTGATGAAATTCCATCCTTTTATTGCGCCGTATAAAGTAACTGTGCTACCATTGATAAAAAAACGCCACTCTGTGAAGGCTACTGAAATTTATCAGAAGTTGGCAACTGCCTTTATGGTTGATTATGATGAATCTGGTAGTATTGGTAAGCGTTACAGGAGAAGCGATATAAAGGGTACACCTTTTGCGATTACTGTTGATGATGAGACAATTTGCAATGGTACAGTAACAATCAGAGATAGAGACTCAATGGAACAAATTACTTTAAAAGTAGAGGAAGTGACTGAGTATATTAGCCAGAGAATCAAATTTTAAAGTAAAAAATCTTATTAGCATTTGCCCAGCAGTTGTGACTGCTGGTTTTTTTAAAGTTGTTTAAATTATAAAAATCAAGCAAAATAATGTCAATAATTTTTGATTAGTTGACCTAAAATAATATGGTAAAGAAATTTCTTGAAAAACAAAATAAAATGCAACTACATCAAAGTACTAAGTAAGGAGAATCAATTAGTAATAATAAGTCAAGTGTAAATGTGATAAAGAAAATCAATAGCAAAGTTACTTCAAAAACCAAAGGAAGGGAATTAAAATGAAACCATTATGGAATAATTTAATCAGATCTGGATTGATACTGATACATTGCAAGAAGAAGCAATCAAAAACGGATTTGAAGTTGTAAACTTAAAGCGTTTTGGTGAAAAGTATTTTGTCACATAAAAAGCAAAATAGGTAATATATAATTATGGGAAAAATGGGCTTTATAACTCCATTTTTTCTTATGAACAATAGTTATTGATTTTATATATTTTTTTGATATAATCTTAAAAAATATTTTATAGATAAATAAAATATACTAGGAGGGAAAATGATGTTAGTAGAAAAAGAAAAAATAAGAAACTGGTTGTA
>CARBWQ010000142.1 GCA_948949055.1 uncultured Eubacteriales bacterium
ATACTACTGATTTTGTTAAAATCGCGTCTAAGGAAGAAGTGGAAAATGGTCTGTTTCATCAAGATTACAAGATTCAAACAGATTATGCTGATGAATTTTCAAGTGATGGATTTGTAAAGAGGGTAGACGGTGAAGAAGAGGGTGTTAGATTAAAACTAAGGTCATCTTCTGCTTGTGGTTGTGTTGATCATGATTATTTTAGTAATATACCTAGATTTGTCAACATGCAAGTGCGTTTTGGAATTAGTGGGATGCTTCCAATCTTATCATTAGATTTAGACGCTATAAAAAAATCGAAAATAGACTTTAATGAAATATTCAAAATTGAAGAAAAAGTTGATAAGAGAGGAAACCTCAAACATTATTTAAAGCTAGGTGAATATCCTAATTCATCTATAAATTTTCAAGTTAGAGATAAACTCAATCAATTATATAATAAAGGTAAAGTCTTAGAACCATTAAAACCTACAAATAGATACTACACTTTGCCTGGGAATCGTTATGGCAATGAAATGCTAGTTCCTGAATTTGAGTTAAATGGCGAAAAGTATGTTAGATTAAGTGAATTAAAAGCAAGATATTATAGCAAAAATGATGAAGAGAATGTATGGTATAAGGTTGATCCACTAACTTTTGAAATTAAAAACTGGGATAATTTGCCAAAATCTATTAATCCAAATAGTAATGCAGAAAATGTTGATAGTGAAATAGTATTAGAGAGTGAAAAATCGTTGATTTCTCATATAGAATTTAATCGTGTTGCTAGCCAAGATGATGCTTGTTCATGGCAAGTTTCTAAAATAAGATCGTTTTTGAATAGTATAAGTAATGTAGAATATGACCAAGATCCGGGAAATCATGTTTTTGCAGGGTGGGATTATACTGGAAGAGGTTTCTTGGAAGAGGCTTTTAATTTGGATCGAGAGCCTATTAAAGAGTATAGAATCGATCCTGAAAGTATAAGCATATCGAGTTTTTACTTTGACGGTTGTGTGGGACTTGAAAGAGTAATTGTACCTGCAAATGTAGATACAATTTATGAGGAAGGCTTATTTGGATTGAACGAAAATGTTCAAATTGTAATTGAAACAAAAGGTCGCAAAGACGGGCTAGATTTTCAAGATTCATATTTTTATCATTTAATGTATATTTCAAAGGAAGATGAGTCAATTATTTTAACAAACGACCCAAATTCAGAATTAGAAAAAAAATGTATAAGAGAAGCTCATGATTGTGATAGATTAGCAGAACTTTTAAATAAACATCAATATAGACATAACTATGTTATGGCTAATATTTGGAAAGATGAAGGCAAAATTAAATTTATCCCTCAAAAATTCATGTTGGAAATTTTCCCAGCCGACCAATTTGATAAATTTATAATTAATAAAAATCATATGCGTTGGGGCAGGCTTATAAAAGAGCTTAAATTTGATACCTTGCCAGTATATATACAGGAAAACTCTATTACTGATCTATTTAAAATATATTATGCAATAGGTGGATTTTCTGAAAATCAAGGAGAAAGCGAAAAGGCTTATGAGTATATAAAAAATTATGTTGCTGTAAATGAAGACCATGTTAAATGTGGTGAATTTATTCATGAAAAGTTCTCGCAGTTAAAATTAGAAGGCGAGTATAATAGAATGTTTGCCAAATTCTTTATGAAATACTATAAAGACAATCCTGATTTCATGGAATTTGATTTAGGTGATCCTGAACAGGGTTTAGTAGATTATATTTGTCAAGCTCATAACAATTGGAATAATATTATTAGATGTTATCCTAATATGGTTATAAATGGAAATGAAAGACGCTCACTTTTGACTCCTGATTTTGTAGCTAAACATTTATTTACAATAAAATATGAAAATATAAGAGAAGGTAATAATGATCTTGCTGATCTTATTGGCAAATACGGATATACTCAAAGTCAATTTGATGAAATACAAGATATTTTTGATAAAGCTAAACAAATTAAAGATCAGTATGTTATCAAGGCAAATAAAGCAGATGAAAATGACTTGATTGAATTTAGATTACTAGAAAAAGATGATCCTCTTGGCTTTGTTCTTGGAAATATTACAAATTGTTGCCAGCATATAGATGGTGCAGGTGGTAATTGCGTTGTTGATGGTTATATCAATCCTCACGCTGGATTCATAGTTTTTGAAGAAAGCATCAAAGATGAAAGTGGGAATTTAACTGGTGAAAAAAGAATTTTAGGGCAGGCTTATGTGTGGTATGACCCAAAAACTAAAACTATTTGTTATGACAATATAGAAGTGCCTAAAAAAGTATTGAATGAACTAGTAAGTGCTGATAAACATGGAAAAGGAGTGTCAACAAGAACTTTTGTAGATGCAATAGTTAAGTCTGCTAACGCAGTTATGCTTGCAATGAATAAGACTGATATAAAGGTAGAACGAGTTACTACTGGCGAGGGCTATAACGACTTGGTTGGTGAATTATCAAATAGATTTGAGAGAGAACTAAATCCAATAGCGAAGCATAGAAACTATAATGGCTACTCAGATGCTAATTACGCACAATATGTAATAAGCTGTTATGATAAGATAACGAATGCCTTTGCAGATGTGGTTAAAAGCAGTGTTAAGAGTGCTGGAAATGATTTAAGTGTTTTAAGCAATTCAGAGGAAAATAATATAAATTTGTAAGGGGGAATTATGGAAGAAATTGAAAAGAAAATTCAAGAATATCAGTTGATGCTAGATGAGAAATTGAAAAGATTGGAGAAGTTGGAGCATGAAAAAAAGGCTATAATGGAAAAGGCAAAAGCTCAATCTGACTTTTTATCAAAAGAATTAAAAGATGCTATGGCTGAGAGTGAAAAGAAATTTAAAGCCCTTGCAAAAGAAACTTTGATTCTTGGTCGAGAAATTGAACAATTTAAAAATAAAAACTCTTAAATAAAAAAGTCACTAAAAAGGTGACTTTTTTTGTTCTAAAATCATTGGGTAGGTCATAACATGTAGTATGAAAAAAATACATTTTAAAGTTGTCAAATTAAATAGAATGGTGACCAATCTAGCAATTGTTTTTATGCTTTTAGTTGTTGGAGGATTTGCCGTCTTTGCTGGTGTACGTAATGTTGCACCTGTGTCGTCTGTTATCAATGGAGCTTATTATAGTGGTGATAAGACAAGCAATAAGGTTTCTCTTATGATAAATGTCTATTGGGGAACTGAATATATTGAACAAATTCTTGATGTTTTAGATG
>CARBWQ010000143.1 GCA_948949055.1 uncultured Eubacteriales bacterium
TGGAAGAGTATGAGATTTTATCAAAGAACTGCAAGATGTTATGGCATGAAGGATTTGAGGTGACAACCGAAAGGAATACACAGGTAAGTGGATATATATTTAATGATAAAAACCATTTATTGATTGTAAAGAATGGAGATACATGGACAGTTCCTGGTGGTCACCCAGAAGAGGGAGAAACAAAACTAGAAACCCTTGAACGTGAGATAATGGAAGAAGCTTGCGTAAAACTTAAAGATATTCAATACTTGGGTGGAGTTGAAATTGTCGAAAATGGTGAAACTTACTATCAACTTCGCTATACTGCAAAGGTAAAAGAAATATTGCCATTTAAAGAAGAATGGGAAACAAGCGAAAGGATTTTTGTAGACTTAGCAGATTTAACTAATTACATAAAGTGGTCAAATGGTATAACTTTCAGTGCTCAAATTGAATCTGCTAAAAAAGTTTGGAATATTTAGTGTAAAATTTAAAATTTATCAATAAATAAGATAATTAATTGAATTTTTGCAAAAATAGGCAAAAAACGCCTGTTTTTTTTAATTTTTTTATAAAATTTATTTAATTTCTGCACTGATGTTAGTTTTAAAACGTAAATAGTTTGAGTTAAATCAATATTAAGTCTGATTTTTATTTCAAAACTTAAAGCTATGGCTACTTTTTGATATTTGAAATTGTTAAAAAGATAGTAGCTTTTGACAAAAGAAAAATTAAATTCATATATTTATAGGTGGGAATTTTATATTACAATTGCATTTTCGATATTGACAAATTTTATTAAATTAATTATAATATGTAAGATAGTTTTAAATTGAATAAGGAGAATAAGATGAAAAAGCAAAGTAATTCTGTAAAGTTTATTTTAACTATGTTATTTATAATAATACCTGTGTTTTTATTTATGGGCATATGTTTTAGCACAAATTACTTTAAGAGCTTAAATAGTTTTGCTAATGAAAGTTTATTAATTTCTAATGAAGGTGAAACTAATACAGATTTGTATATCTCAGATTTGTCTGATAGTTATTTGGCTACTGGATATATGCCTGTTGGTGTTGTTAAGGATAAAACCAATACCGGAGCGAAACTTTCTATTAAGTATGAAGGGGTAGCAACTCATTTCGAAAAAGGTCTTTTTACTCCAACAGAAAAGAGATTTGTTTATAATATAAGTAGTTTGGATTATAAATACTTTTTTAGTTATGTTGGTGTGCAAAGTGGAACTTCTACCTCTGGCAGAGCTGTTTTTAGTATAGATTTGTCTAACTCAGCTACTGGTGGTTGGGAAACCAAATATACAAGCGAAGAGATGACTTCCAATGATAGTGCTAAGAGAGTTCTTGTTGATCTTGAAGGCTACTCTTATATGAGAATAAGGTCTGATTTTGCAAGTGGCACAAGAATTTCTGCAAGTTCAGTTTGGGCAGACGCAAAGTTCACAAATAATAAGGATACCAAATTTGAATATTTGGTAAAGTCTATTGCTGAATATGATGAAATCATAAAAACAGAATTTAAAGATTCAGATTTATCTGATAAACAATATGAATTAGCTTTATTGCAAAGAAATTATGTAAGTAAATTTGGAATAAATGGTCATGTTAGTTTACATAATTATATAAAATTAAATGACAATAATGCACAAGCATTTAATTGGTTATTCAACAATTTAGATGTGCTTCGTATGTATACAACAGGTGGAGACCCAGATAATGTTGATATGTATAAAAAGAATAATACATATAATGCAACAAGTTGGTCAAATTCTTTAAAAGTTTTGACAAATCTTTACACTGCATATAAAGATGATCTTGATGATGATAGTATTTCAGAACTTGGCAATCGAAGAGGTGACATTTATCAAAAAATGATGATTTCCCTTTCACTAACTCATTCAAAGAGAGTTCGTTTCTGGATTTATGATATGGGTCCAAATATGGAATTCAATGATACAAGCAACGATTCAAATGCAGTTGTAAGATATGCAGTATTTAAAAAGATGTGGCTTGCAGGCAAGCTTGACAGCAATGTATTTGAAAATATTGAAGTGGAAGAAATGCGTTTGATTATGAACACATTGCTCCCAGATAATGAAATAGAGTGGCTTCTTGATTACTGGACATGGAAGGGTACAAAAGGCCCATATAGCCATATGGCATATTTGCATGCTTGGGAATTTTGGTCAGGAGCTCCTCAATTCTATGACCCAGCAAATAAAGATTATTATTATGAAAAATACAGACTAGATGGATATGGAATTGAATATAAAAAATATATCACTCATGGCTGGATGATGTTTGAAACAGGTGGTGTTTGTTGGAATATGTCAAATATGGGTGCTAATATGACATCTGTTTGGGGACACCCTTCAACTCCATTAGGTCAATCAGGTTATGTAGAGCACGTTGCTTATGCAGATTATTATATCAATTCAAATGGTGATGGCTATTGGGCATTAACAAATGACGTTTTTGGTTGGATAAATACAAACTTTAAAAATTTCAACAATTTAGGAAGTGCAGGTGGATGGTATACTTTAAGAGCTTTGGCAAATTGGGGTACAGGATCATATGCAAGTGTTCAAAGTGGAACATATATGTTATTAGCCCAAGCAGCTTTAAATGATTTTACTAATTATGAAAGGGCAAAAGAGTTGAATATACTCGCAGGTTTATATAATGATGACCTTGTAAAGCAAGAGGAAATATATCGCGAGGCATTAAATACACAAAAAATAAACTTGGATGCTTGGCTTGGAATTATAAACAACTATATAGCTCAACAAAAATCTGGTGAAGAATTCGTAGTTCTTGCAAGAGAATTGGCAGATTCTTTAAAATATTATCCTTTACCAATGTATGATTTGCTTAGATTAATAAGTAAATATGCCTCTGAGCCTGAATATAAAGCTGTTTTAGCTATGATACAGTCAGAATATTTAACAAAGGCAAGCAAAGCAGTTGAAGCACAAGTTTTACAATCAAATATTACAAGATTAATGGCAAATTATTTGCTTGGCAAAGTTGATACAGAAGTTGCAAAATTTGAATTTGATGGAGAGGGTGGTGGCACTTTATCTCTTGGTAAAATGTATGAAACTACTACACCAACCTGGGAATATAGTTTGAATGGTGGCGACGATTGGGAAATAACTGACCAAAAGTCTATACAATTGTCTGATGACCAAATTCAACTTGTTAATGTTGATGATGATATTAGAGTTCATATTA
>CARBWQ010000144.1 GCA_948949055.1 uncultured Eubacteriales bacterium
TGCAAGATACATAAGTGCCAAATCTATTTTGTGGACTCTGTCAATTTCATAACCGATGAGGTGTGAAGAAATCAGATTTGTTAGTTCCTCTCTATTTTGCTCAAAAAGACTAACAAGTTGTTTTGAAAATTCTTTATCTTCAATTTTTTTTATTGACGAAAAAAACTCTTCGTCAAAGGTATAATTATTTTTGACGAAAAGTCTTTCAAATATAAGTTGAAATGCGAGTTCTCTTGCCTGTGTTCTCATTCTGTCGCCTCTTCACAATTAACGCCACTTACATGGACATTAATTTTACCTGGTTTTATTCCAACCATAGAGCCCAAAGAATTCTTGATGTTTTCTTGCACTCTATAAGCAATATCTGGAACACTATAACCTACATGAACTATTATATAGACATCTACATTCAATGTGCCATTGACATCAAATTTAATAGCGACACCTTCTGATTTAGTTTTAGATAATTTTCTAAAAATAGAAAGTTCGGCATTTGTAAGAGCATCTACTCCATTAATTTCTTTTGTGGCAAGGTTGATAATAGAAAGTAGAATATCTCTATCAATATCAACCCTTCCCTTTTTAAGTAAAGTATTTTCCTTTTTACTCATAAATTCTCCCATTCATTAGTGTAGAATTTTGATGATTTCAAAATTTATCTATATTATTGTAACATATTTATTTTTTTTTTGCAATTATTCTACTGGAATAATTTTGATATTTTCAATGCCAGTTCCAAGTTGTGATTGAATAACTGCTACGATTTGCGCTGATTCTGATTTTGTAAGTTCTTTTGTCTTTACAACAGCGTTCACCTTTGCATCAGAAATTGTTACTATACAGTCGCTAAAACCTTTTGCTTTAATAAGACCTTCTACAACGAGTTCTTTTTCCATTTGTTTGATTAATGAAAGTTTTGAATCTTCTGCATTTTTTACAGCATCACTTGAAGAAGTTTCATTTGAAATGATTGCATCATAATAAAGCATTTCTTGGTCACGAGTAGATTCTCTTGTTGAGCGATAGCTAGAAAAATAACTTGCTGTTTGAGTTGTTTGATCTTTTTCTTTTGAAACTGAGTTGTTAAGCATAACATTTAAATATCCTGTTACACCAAGCAAAAGTACCATAACAGTAATGATAATAATTTTTGTTCTTTTTTTCATTTTAATCTCCTTTTATTAATTACCTGCGTAGATATTTATCTTTGAGTTGTCTAAATCTATCACCGTTTGAATTATTGAAAGAATGTTCATTCTAACCGAAACATCCTTTGCTCCACTGGAAATAACTACTATTCCCTTAATGACTGGATAGATTTCTTCCTTTATCACAGGTTGTCCATTTACCATAACAATTGATGACGTTGTTATAGTTGTCCCGTTAGATGTAGTACGAGTTTCTTCTTCTGTGGCATAAATATATTCAAATCCTTTTTCGAGTGTAACAACAACTTCTACATTACCTGCCCCCTTTACCTTAGTGATTACATTTTCCAGTTTATTCTCAATGTAGCCTATATATTCGCTAGAAGTAGAAAAATTTGTGTTAACATTGTCGATTTTATTACTTTCGGTGGTTTTTGATGACGAAGGTTTTAAACAAGAAAAGTAAATGATTGCCACAATAAGAGCTAGTCCCACTGCTAGATAAATTTCAATATGTTTAACTTTTTTTATGCGTTCATAAAGAACTCTGAACTTGTCCTTAATTTTACTCGTCATAAACAATAGCCTCCTCTTTTATATTTACATAAGATTGAATTATGCTTGTTATGTCTTTTTTTATCTTTGTTATATCATTATGCTCGGCATTTGAAGATATGACTAACCCACTTAAATCGACAATAATAGACTTAAATTGCATTTGATTTTGAAAGATATCAGCACTAACGTAGATTGAAACATTCTTATATCCTCTTGAATTGATTTTATTTTCTATATCTTCTTGTACTATGGTGATTTTGTTTAAATTTAGTTGATATAGATAATCTTCGTCAACAGTAATATTTTGTCCGTAGTCGAATACATGATCTAAGTCTATTTCAGTCTTTAATAATTTGGGAAGAGGTAGGATAATGACAAGAACTATTATAAATGAAAGTATGCCTTTTATATATCTATTCATTTGACCATCTGGCAAGATAAGTTCAATTATCACAGAAACACATATAATTCCAGCTATGGATAATATCCAACCTGATAAAGTATTTAACATGTTCACCTCCTTTTATTATAAGTTAAAGTATATTTGCTGAACACATTACAAGTCCAATCATGATAAAGTATATAAATGCAGTGCCAATTAAGATGACGATTAATAGAACCATGCTTTTTGATATTGATGAAATAAAGTTTGCTATTTGCTTATTTCCAAGAGGTTCAACTATTCCAGCTATAAGTTTAAGAGCTAGCATAAATACTACTAATTGTATTAATGGCGAGAGTATTGTTGCAAGAAGCATAAAAAGTCCTGCTGCACCTATTGCATTTTTAATTAAGTTTGATGAAGCAAGCATAATTCCCATGCCATCACTAAGATATGAACCTAGCATTGGAACATAAGAACGGATAGCATACTTGACTGTTTTCATTGATATTCCATCAACAGATCCAGCTGTTAATCCTTGTACTGAAATGAATGCTGTAAAAATGGTAAAAATAAGACCTGTAAGCCATTTGAAAGTACTATCAAAGAATGATGTAAACTTATTAAGTTTTATAGTGTTTGAAAGATTAGATACTACTGAAAATACAACAGAAAAGATAAAAAGTGGCAATAGAATATGTGTAAATAGGTTTATGATTACTCCTGATAAAAGTGCCATAGCTGGTTGATATACTGATACAGACACTGTTCCACCGATGGCTGTCAAAAATGTCAGTAAAATTGGAAATATGACATCCATTTGACCTTTTATAGAAAGTATTGTGCTGGTAGTTGTGCTAATCATTTTAGTAACTATTGTCAAAACTAAAACCACAATAAAACCATAAGTTACAAATGAAATTAAATTGGAAATAGATTTGCCATTTGATGAAGGTTTTAAGCCTTGTAGCATATTGCCTAGAATGGATATAGCTATAATTAGCGAGATAATTGGAATTAGCCCTAGAAGGTTATCAAGGAATAAAGTTAATAAATTTGTCCAAAGACTTTTTCCGTTGTCAAAATCACCTTTAATAAGCT
>CARBWQ010000145.1 GCA_948949055.1 uncultured Eubacteriales bacterium
GTGCAACTATAACTACGATCTGATTTTTCCCACTCTTTATAACCCTCTGCCTCTTCGGTTTCTACAACAGGCTTTTTAACCACCTCTTTTTTAAAGTTTATTGAATAAGTATTTCCACACTTAATACATTTAAGAGCTTTATCCTTTGGACTATACTCTACTTTTCCACCACAAGAGGAACAGTTATTAATTACCATTATACCTTTTCTCCACAATCAGGACAGAATTTCGCATTTGAATTTAATTGCTTTCCACATTTTGAACAAACTTTAACAGTGAGTAATTTTTCGCCACAATTTGCACAAAATTTAGCACCACTTGAAACGTTCTCTCCACATTTTGGACATTTTATATTTTGAGATGCACCACATTCTGGACAGAATTTTGTATTTTTTGCGATACTTGCACCACACTTAACACATTTTGATTTTGGAGCTTCATCTTTGGCACTTGCAACAGAGTTTGCAAATAAACCACCAACATGCGCTCCTGCACCAAGACCAACACCAAGACCAGCCAAATTACCACCAGATGGATTTGAGGCAGCATCTCTCATAGCCTGTGCTGCTTGATATTGAGCATAAGTACCCATTTTATCACCAAGTATTCCAAGTTTGCTTCTCTCGTCGAGAGCCTTTTCAACTTCCTCAGGAAGAGAAAGATTTTCAACAACTACTTGGCAAAGTTTTAAGCCCATTCTTTCAAATTCAGAGGCCGAACATTCTAAAATTTTAGCTGAAATTTCCTTGTAATTTGCAACAAGATCGAGAGCTGAAACTCCACTTTCGCCAATAGCGTCACTTATGTTTTGAATAAGAATTGACTTGCATTGATCTGAAAGATCGGAAACTTTATATATATTGTTTGTTCCAAAAACCTCTCTCATAAAGGTTTTAGCATCATCAACTTTATAGCTAAATGTGCCATAACCTCTCAATCTAATTGAACCAAAATCAGCATCACGCATCATTATAGGATTTTGCGTGCCCCATTTTTGTCCAAGGAATTGTTTGGTATTAACATAGTAAATTTCTGCCTTAATTCTAGAATTAAATCCAGTTGGAAGTGATAATAGCTTTGTCAAGAAAGGAATATTTTCTGTTGTAAGCTTATATGTCCCCGGTCCAAAGACATCGGCAATTTCACCTTTATGAACAAAGAGCGCAACCTGTGATTCTCTAACCACCAAAGTTGAACTATTCATAATTTCTTCTCTATTTTGCAGTGGAAAACGATAAACTAAAACATCCTTAGAATCGTCTTTCCATTCTATAACTGATAATAATTGTTTTCTTAAAAATCCCATAGTAATCTCCTTAACAAAATTATTATACAATAAATGGATGAATTTCGCAACAAATTTAATAATATTATAAAACCACTACAATTATTTTTTTATTAATATTATAAGTAATTATTATTTATTTTATAGAAATTTTTAAAAAACAAGAGGATTTATTTTATGTATTTATTGTAATATAAATATAAATAAAACTCCTCAATATAATCAGTCTTAATAAAAATAAAAAAAGAGAACTAACTTGTTCTCTATTTTGTTACCAGCATCTAAGTTCTTCTGGAACGATTACTTGGCAAGTACCCTGTTCTGCTTGACAAAGTGGACATGTTTCCCAAGCCTCTTCATCAACTGAAATGTAACCACAACTTGGACAAATCCACATCTTTTTAACATCTTTTTTGTAAAGTTGTTTGTTTTTAAATTGTTCATAAAGGTTTATAAACAAATTTTTGTGTCTTACTTCAATTTCGCCAATCATTCTAAAAAGTTTAGCTACATCTGCAAAGCCCTCTTCGTCTGCAACTTGTGCAAACTCCTCATAAGCTTCTGCCTCCAATCTTTCATCTTCGGCAAGAAGTCTAAGGTTTTCTTCCATATCCCACTTTTCTTTAAATGGAAACCCAGCTTCAATATCAATATTAGCAATCTCTTTTGGGTCTGCATCTTGAATATGAGTATAGAGCATTCTCGCATGATTGAACTCTTGATAAGCAATAGTATCGACAATTTGAGCAAGAGCTTCAAAGCCATTATATCTAAGACCATATTCAACAAATTCATATCTAGTTCTTGCTTGACACTCTGATGCCCAAGCCCTAGCTAAGTTTACATAAGTTTGACTTGATTTTAATTTCATATTTTCCTCCATAAGCAAAATATGTGTAAAAATCGCGTTTTTATGTAAAAATTTTGTCAAAAACCGTTAATTTTCAATATATTTTCTAACTTTCTTTAAAACTTGACTGTGAACCTTGTCCATACTTTTATTGGTTCTGATGTTAATTACTGGTACATTGCAAGATGAAATAACCCACTTCTGAGATGCTTTGCTTCTCATGTCCATACCAATTTTATTATAGTTTTTTGCATTGTCTAAAAACTTTAAAAAGTTCTCTTTAACCTTATCGTCTGCCTCCAAACTATTTCTACCTTTAAGGACATCTCTTGATTTAATTCTTTTTATTCTGACGCGAGTAGGACATTTCAAATACACAATAAGATTAATATATTTAAAAGTAATAGGATTGGAATGAAGAGAGCCGGTGATAACCAAATTCTTTGACTCTTTTATCTTTTCAAGTAGCAAACGATTGCTTTCTTCAATTGGACGCATTTCTTGAAATTCAGGTATTGTTTGTTTCCATTTATAGAAATCACTTTCTATAATTTCAAAATCTAATTCCTTACCCAAAAATTCACCTATTGTTGAAGTGCCACTACCACTAGCTCCCATAATATGAATTATCATAATTTTATCATTCCTTTTTTCGACTTTTTAAGATAATTTATTAAAATTTTACTAAATTTACATTATTTTCTAATTAATTATCTATTAAAACTTTACATCGAGGTCAAATATTTCACCTGCAATTTCTGTTTTCTTACCTTTATTATGCTCTGCAAGTAAGTTTTCTTTGAGTTTAGCAAGCTTTGGACTAAGGCTTATTGTAATTGTTTGAGCATTTGTAAGTCTAAGATTTTCCTCTCTAAGTGAATCAATTTGTTCTGATACGAAAGCACGCTTCTCTGCTGGGGTTTTAAAGTCATAGATTACTTCACCCTTTTCCATCATCTTCTTCTTGATTTTAACTGGTGTATAATCTTTTATTGTTGTATATTTCCATGTTGAATTTGGATCTTTAAGTTTGATAGGTCCACTTGGAAG
>CARBWQ010000146.1 GCA_948949055.1 uncultured Eubacteriales bacterium
GGTTCTTCTTTTAGTTTTAATGATATTCCACTTACATTTTATAGTAATTCAAGGGCTAGAAGGATAGTAGCCGAAGGACAAGATATTTTTGTTTTTGACCATTGGGAATTATTTTATAAGGACGCAAACGGAAACTTTGTAGAAAATATTTCATTTGATGAATATCAAGATAGTGGACTTTCTATTTTGTTTGGTCAAGCTCCTTTTGATAGAGAATTTAAGCTTGTTGCTTACTTTTCAAAAAATGCTGTCAATGTAGATTTTGGTCAGTATAAAACAAACATGGTTCGCTCAATAACTCTTGGTGGTAAGAGTTATCAAGGAGAACCTCTTCCTGTTTCACCTACAAGTTCACAAACTTTAATAGTTGTTCTTGAAAAAGATTATGTGCTTGATATTGATGCTTTTACACGAGATATTAAGAAATTGTATGGAGATAACCCAACCTCTACATTAGTGACTACTCAACCAGAAAAGAACGAGGAGGAAGGAACTACTACCTATAAATTCTTGATAAATATGCGTTATATCAATGATTACGATAACAATAGTTTGAAATTATCATTCATGATAAGTGAAGATAAGGCTGATAACATAAATTCTCTACTTTGGCTCTATATTTTACTCCCAATTTTGGCAGTTGCAATTGGTGTAATTGTCACTATTATCATTCTTAAAAAACGTCGTGGAGGTTCAAAAGGTGATAGCAGTGATAAAGTTAAGAAAAAGAAAGTAAGTTATAAAGATTATTATTAATATCACTAATAAGAGGTTGAATGTGAGAGATTGTTCTGAAATAAATTCAGCTCTTATTGCGTGATTTTGCAAGTGCAAACACGATTGCAATTCTTGAAATAAATAAAAAAGCACAGAAAAATGTGCTTTTTTTTAAACCTAAGTTTTATTGCAAAAGGACAATAAAGTTTCTTAAAAAATCATTTTTAAGCTCCAATCTTGCTAGCAATTGTAGTATTTACAAGATTTGAGTAAGATGGTCTATAATTTTCTTTTGAAGCATTATTGAGAACATCAAGAAGTTTGTTAAATGATTCTTCACTCATTACTGGACTTGAACACCAAGCGTCAATTGCAAGGTACTGTGAAACAGCAATTTCAAGTTCTTCTGTTGTCATACCTGCAAATGATTTTTCAAGAGCTTTTGCAGAATTAGCATGACTTTCAGTTGCAATATATTGATAACCTCTATAAACTGCCTTTAAAAACTTTTCAGATTGTTCGCTCTTGTTTTTAAGATAACTTTGTTTAGCTATAAAACATGTATATGGAATATAGCCAGAGAAATCGCCAACAGCTTTTAATACATAACCGTTTCCAGCCTTTTCAAGGTTGGTTGCAGTAGGTTCAAAAAGGGTGCAATATTCGTTGCCAGAAGTGATAAATTCACTACCAATATTAGCAAAGGCTACGTCAGTTCTAAGATTAACTTCGCCCTTAGAGGCATCAGTGCCTATTGTAAGACCTGCTGTTTCAATTACATATTGTAATGTCATTGCAGGAAGTCCACCTTGTCTTCCACCAATAATGGTTTTACCTTTAAGGTCATTTAAACTGAAATTGTCAGTATCATTTCTACCAACTATAAATGAACCATCTTTTTGAGTAAGTTGACCAAATACCATTGGTTTGTCTTTTACTTCTTCGGCATAGACAACTTGTTCAGGGCCGGCTAAGATGATATCTGCACTACCACTAATCAATGTCGTCATAGAAGAGTCTGAGCCACTCGTACTTTCAAGAGTTACATTAAGGCCTTCATCTTCAAAAAAGCCGAGATTTAATGCAACATAAAGGGGAGCGTAAAAGATACTGTGTGTAACTTCGTTCAGTCTGATTTTATTGTCATCTTGTTTACCGCAACCGACAAACATTAGTGAAGCACCTAATATAAGTACAAAGCAAACGATAAAAAGTGAGAAATTTTTAATTTTTTGCATTTTTCCTCCTTACATTAGTCAATTTATGAATTATTAGGGTTTATTGTGAACAAATTTTTGTCGAAAAGCTTAAAATTGAGGAAAACTATTAAATTATTTTGAATTTTAAACTTTCTTTTGACAAACTTACTAAAAAATATTATAATCACTATATGAAAGTTACTTTTGGGAAATATGGTGGTCGCAAACTTATAGATAACACGTTTGAGCATATAAGACCAACTGCTGATATGGTTAAACAAGCAGTATTTAATAAACTGGCAGATAAGATTATTGATGCAAAAGTTTTAGACCTTTTTTGTGGAACTGGTGCTCTTGGAATTGAGGCATTAAGTAGAGGTGCAAAAGAGGTTGTTTTTGTTGATAAAGATAAGAGAAGTATTGCGTTTACTGAGGCAAATTTAAAGAATTTAAAAATTGAGGCTAAAACAATCAATAATGATTTTGAAATTGCTCTAAAAATACTGAAAGGACAAAAATTTGATGTTATTATTCTTGATCCTCCATATAAGGGTGGTTTTTATGAAAAGGCGCTTGAAAATATAGCCAAGTTTGATGTATTAGAAGAAGATGGAATAATAATTTGCGAACACGATAAGGATATAAAGATTGATTTTAATCCTTTTGAATTGTTTGATGAAAGAGGATATGGAATAAAAATGGTAAGTTATTTAAAAAAGGGCAATTAATTGTCCTTTTTTTATCATGTAAGAACGATAGTAGCAAAGATGTTGTCTTATTATCTTTATATTGACAAAATATATTTTATATATTAAAATAATAAAAAGGAAACTCTATGATAGAATTAGTTGTTGAAGAAATTAAAGATTATGGTGAATATATTTTAAGAAACTTAGAAAACGCTCAAAGAATATCTTTAATTTTGGAATTTTACAACATGCAAAAGCCCATAAAAGGTGACCGTCTTATCTTGTCAAAAAAATTGTTAGATAAAACATCTTTAAGTTATGTTCAACCTTATGCTTTTGCCTTTGAGGGATTTAGGGAAGAAATGAAAGATTTGGACGACAGGTTTGCAATGCTTAAAACCAAAAATAAAATTTTATTACTAAAAAGGTTGTATGGTTAGTGAAAGGAAAGAATTTTTATAACTATGATTTTATAAAAATCAAAAAAGATTATGGAGAACAATTTGCGCAGTTGTGCAGAGAACTTTTTCCAACCTTATTAGAAACCGAAGGTTT
>CARBWQ010000147.1 GCA_948949055.1 uncultured Eubacteriales bacterium
GTTCAGATAAAGGGGAAACATCTCCTGCTGATATGCTTAAACCATATCTTGCAAGAGGTGAACTTCAAACAGTTGGTGCAACAACTACTGATGAGTACAGAAAGTTTATTGAAAAAGATAAGGCGCTAGAAAGAAGATTTCAACCAATTCTTGTTAGTCCTCCTTCGGTTGAACAAACTATTCAAATTTTGAAAGGACTAAAAGATAGTTATGAGGCTTTCCATAAGATTACCATAACTGATGAGGCGATAGAGGCAGCAGCTATTCTTTCTGATAGATATATAACTGATAGAAGTCTTCCAGATAAGGCAATCGACCTTATTGACGAGGCAAGTAGTAAAGCCAAAGTAAATTACACTGTAAAACCTCAGGAAGTAAAAGCTCTTGAAGAAAAAATTAAATCTCTGTAATCAAGTAGAGATTAGGCAAGCTTGCAAAGAAATTATGAAAAAGCTGCAAAGCTTCAATCAGAAATTATTAATCTTGAAAATGATCTTAAAAAGAAAAGACAGAAATTTGATGTAAATAAAGAAAAATCTCCAAGTAATTCTATTGGAGGAAATGAAATTGCAGAAGTTGTCGCTAAGTGGACGGGTATTCCAGTTACTAAAATAACCGAAAGTGAAAAAGATAAATTAGTTCATTTAGAAGATATTCTTCATAAACGTGTTGTAGGTCAAAATGACGCAGTTGACGCAGTTGCAAAAGCTATAAGAAGGTCAAGAGTAGGTCTTCAAGATACCAAAAGACCTATCGGTTCATTTCTATTTATGGGACAAACAGGCGTTGGAAAAACTGAACTATGTAAAGCTATTGCAGAGGCTATGTTTGATGATGAAAACAACATTGTTCGCATAGATATGAGTGAGTTCATGGAATCGCATAGTGTGTCAAAATTAATTGGATCTCCTCCTGGATATGTAGGTTATGAAGAGGGTGGTCAACTTACCGAAGCGATTAGACGTCGCCCTTACTCGGTTGTGCTTTTCGATGAAATTGAAAAGGCACATCCTGATATTTTTAATGCACTATTACAAATTCTTGATGATGGCAGACTTACAGATGGTCAGGGTAGAACAATTTCCTTTAAAAATACTATAATTATTATGACCAGCAACTTGGGTGCAAGGGAAGTTAAAGAACATAAAAAACAATTAGGTTTTGGAAATGGTGATGAAGAAGAAATAGATAGTAAACGAATATATTTGGATGCTTTAAAAAGTAAATTTAAACCTGAATTTATAAATCGTATTGATGTTGTATGTATTTTTGACCCACTTAGTCAAAATGATTTGGTTAAAATCGCCAAAATTCTCATTAAAAATATCAATAAAAGGCTTAAAGAAAAGAACTTATCACTAAAAATGACACAAGAAGCTCTTGAATTTATTGTTGAAAAGGGTTCTAACATAGAATACGGTGCAAGACCTCTTAAACGTTTTATTCAACAAGAAATAGAAGATCAAATTGCAGAAAAGATATTGCTCGGACAGCTTGATAAAGAGGGTGAAATTGTAATTGATATCGAAAATAATAAATTAACTTTTAATAACCATTAAAATTGTTTGGAGAATATTAAAAAATTTGTTAATATATAATCAAGGGAGGGAATAACTATGAAAATTGATATATTAGAAAGAGGTGGCTATAACGTAAGCCAACACCTTGAAAGAATTTTAAATGAAAAACTTTCTAAACTTGAAAAATATTTTGATGAGGTTAATGTAAAAGTTGTATGCTCTAAGGTTGCTAAACAAGAAAAGTTAGAGATTACTGTTACAAGCAAAGGTCTTATGTACAGGAGTGAAGTGACAACTGACAATATGTATAATAATATTGATATCGCACTTCCTAAGCTTGAAAAACAAATTGTTAGGAATAGAGAAAAAAGAAAGGAAATTAAAGGTAAAGGCTCAAAACAAGAAAACTTCTTACCATTTGAATTTATTAAAGGCGAGGTTGAAGATTTGCCATCAGTTTATAAGCAAAAAACCTTTGAACTTGAACCTCTTCTTGTTGATGATGCTAGATTCGCAATTGAAAGATTAGGACATGATTTCTATGTATTCCTTAATGCTGAAACAGGAAAAATCAATATAATTTATAGAAGAAAAGATGGTAAATTTGGTTTGATTGACCTTGTTTATTAATAAAAAAACTCCACTGATTAAAAGTGGAGTTTTTTATTAACAATTTATGTTTTTACAATAAATATATAAATAAAGAATATAAATATATACTTTTTTTATTTAATAATGAAAAAAAAGGTAAAAAGTTTGACAATTTGATTCGGGGGGGGGTAAAATAAAATCAGAAATATTATTTATTATATAACCCACAAAGTGTTACTCGTATTTTAGTGACATAAGTCACGCATAATAAAAATATGAGGGGGTAAGTAGATGAAAAAGTTAAATAAACTATTATTAATATTATCGTTTGCCTTTGTAGCTTGTTTGTCGGCAGGCGTTTTTGTTACATTATATGATTTTAATTCAAGTATTAATCGAGAACAAGAATCTTCTGGTGTTGCAAACAGCACTGGTGTAACACATACTTTTGAATTAAAATACTTGCCTATGTCATTTTCAATCAATGGTGGTGGAACTTCTGGTGCTAAAAGTGGCACTTATAAATCTAAAGACGGTTATAAAATGTTTTCATTGGCAACAACATCGATGACATTTTCTAGCTTTACTTTTACAAATAAAAGTGGTGGTTCGGCAAAAATGAGCTATGAAATTCAATCCAATTCCACTGGCAATAATTCTAGTAATGCAAGCGCTTATATAAGATTCTCAGGTAATATTTTAAATTCTTTAAATGCACCTTGGAAAGCAAATTATAAAATAAGTTATAGCATTTATAGCATAGCAAGTGGTTTTGAAATTAATATTTCAACTTCTACATCTAAGTACTATACAAAAGAAATGAAATATTCAAATAATAGTGATGCTACTGATAACCAAACTGGTGCTGTAATTGCTCCAAAGGCATATACTGTTACATATAAATGGACGGATGATTCTGGTAGTCATAGTGAAGATTATCAAGTTGATCATACTAATTATTATTTCCAAGCAGGTGAATCAGGTGCTAAG
>CARBWQ010000148.1 GCA_948949055.1 uncultured Eubacteriales bacterium
TAATTTTACTTTCTATTTCGTTATCACTAAATCCCCAACCTTTCAAGATGTACTTAAAATTTTCATAAACAGTCTTTTTCTCAATAAATACTGGCGTAGCAGGAATATAACCTGCACTCAAATCAGTTTTAAAGTCAACCTTTTCAAGTGGAATATCACGAATAAAAACCTCTCCCTTTGTAAGTTTTTCAAGTTTAGAAAAAATACGAAGAAGACTTGTCTTTCCACTTTCATCTTCACCTACAAACGCCACTCTTTCATTATCAGCAATATCTATATTGATGTTATATAGTGCATAAAATTCTCTTGTATATCTTAAATATAAATTATTAACTCTTAACATGGGAAATCTCCTTTTATTATTTTACTATATCTAACAAAAAAATAAAAGCAATTTTAAAGCTTTTATTTTATTTTTAGTGTAAAATTATTGGATACAGGCTGACTTCCTACTAATATTTCTCCATTGCCTTCGCTATTCTCCTCGATATCTCCAACAACGACTCTAAATGTTACCTTTATAGAACCATCAAAATTAAATAAATAAGTCTTAGTCAAAGCATCTTCTATTTTTTCAAATTTATCACCATTAACCGTACTCTCATCTGCTTCATTAAAAATATGTGTCATTGAATACCACTCGTCATAATCTTCAATTATATAGTCAAACTTTTCTTGGTTTTCTTTCCAAATTTTAATTGTTCCAACCTTACTAAACTTTATCTGAACATCTGTTCCTTTGCCTTTAAGTCTTTTATCGTCAGAATAGGAAACTCTAACTCCATAGTTTTTGCTACCAGCAGCAGTTATCTCTGAAATACTTGCACAGCGAATTTGTGTTGACTTTTCACAGCCGAACATTACTCCACAAGAAACAAGCATAACCATCATTAAAATTAATAAACCTTTTTTCATACACATCTCCATTTAAAAGAAAACACTTCTTCGTTTGTGTTGTTCTTGCATTGCTAAAAAAAGTGTAAAAAAACACCTTATAATATTATGCTCTTAAATTTATCGTTTAAACCTCACAATTTGGAGTTAAATAAATTATTTAAGCATTAAAAGGCGTTTTCTATATGATTTATTTCTTCGTCACCAATTATTTCTATTACATCAAAGCGAACTAGTTCTTCGCTGATTTTATTTTTAAGTTGATAAAGAGTGGCACAACCCTTTATCTTATATTGTTTAGCATCATTAACAGCCTCACTAGGTCTGCCTAAGGCAAGCGTTCTTCTCGCCTTGACTTCAATGAAAATATAAGTCTTTTTAAATTTAGCAATTATGTCAATTTCACCAAGATGATTTCTATAATTTTGTTCAAGTATTTTATATTTTTTCTTTTTCAAGTATTGCAGAGCAAGTAACTCTCCTTTCAGACCTTCAACTTTATTATATTGTTTTTTCATATTTCTTCCAATTAATCAAGGGTTATTTTGCCTATTCTTCCCTTTCTAAAATCATCGACAACTGCATTTGCTGCCCTCTCAATATCAAGTTCTCCACCACTAACAATAAATGCTCTGGCTTTGGCTATCCCTTCCAGTGTCAAGTCATTGCCAAATCTTTTTTCTAATAACTGTGGATATTTTATTTTTAGCATATCGATAAGCATATTCGCAAGCTCAACATTATCAGCAACGACCTCATCTTTAATGCTTCCAATAAAGAAAAGCTTTTTTGCCACATCTTGATTTTCAAGATTGGGATAAAGAGTTCCCGGCGTATCACAAATTTCAACATTGTCACCTATTGAAACCCATTGAGTTTGCTTTGTAACACCAGCTCTATTCCCTGTAATTGCCTTAGCTTTTCCACAAAGATTATTTACAAGAGTGCTTTTCCCTGAGTTTGGAACTCCAACAACAATTGAACGCACAACTGCTTTAATACCCTTGTTTTTCATTTTCTCTATCTTTGCTTTTGTCAAGTTTAATAGTTTTTGTTTTATGATTTTAGCCCAACTTCCAGCAGTACTATTCATAATTAAATAATCACATTTTTGATTTTTATAGTTTTTTGCAAGTTCTCGAACTCTATTTTCATCTGACATATCGACTTTATTAAAAATATATAAAATAGGCTTATCTTGTGCAAGCTTTGATAAAGAAGGATTTATAGACGAAATAGGAGCTCTTCCATCGAGAACATAAATAACTACATCAATATTTTTTAGTTTTTCTCTTATTTCAGCCAAGGCTTTTTTCATATGCCCTGGAAACCAATTAATCTTCATAAATCCTCCTTTTTTTTAATAATTTGTTATTTTTGATTAAAAATTAAGTCTTTTTACCTTAATTATCTAATAAATCGGGACGAACTGTTTGAGTTCTCTTTAAAGCTTCTGCCTTACGCCATTTAGCTATTTCCTGATGATTGCCTGACAAAAGCACTTGTGGAACTTCCAGTCCTTCAAAAACTTGTGGACGAGTATATTGAGGATATTCAAGACCACCCGAACTAAAACTTTCTTCATCAAGGCTTTCAGATGTAATAACGCCATCAACAAACCTTGAAAGACAATCAATAATGACCATTGTTGGAAGTTCTCCTCCTGTGAGAACATAATCACCAATAGAAATCTCCTCAGGTTTAAAAAGGTCAATTATTCGCTGGTCAATGCCTTCATAATGACCACAAATAAAAATTAAATGTTCAAAACTAGACAACTCTTTTGCTCTCTTTGAATTAAGAACATAACCACTAGGACTAGGTAAAATAATATGCGAGTTTTCTCTCTTCACACTTTTAACTGCATCAAAAATAGGTTGAGCAGTCATAAGCATGCCAGCACCTCCACCAAAAGGATAATCGTCACATTTTTTATGTTTATCAAGAGAAAACTGACGAATATCAATCAAATTTATTTGAATTTTGTTATTTTCTTGTGCCCTTTTTAGAATACTTGAATTTAAATAACTAAAACTTTCTGGGAAAAGTGTAAGAATATCGATTATCATATCATAACCTCTAAAAGTTTTTTACTGTTTGCAACAAGTTTGCCGTCTGCGACATCAAAGACATCTTCAACATAAGGCACTTCTACTGTTCTACCCTCTTTTTCCAATACGACAATATCGCT
>CARBWQ010000149.1:0-2658 GCA_948949055.1 uncultured Eubacteriales bacterium
TTGTTGTGGATTTGATTTTGTATTAAGCAAAATTATACATTGTAAAATATTTGTTATAAATATATATTTTTTTGGTAAAGAGCTTGACAAATTTCGGGGGGGGGTATAATTAAAGTAGGTTATATATAGTTTCATATTTAACGAAAATGATTGATAGGAGGTAAAGTATGGGCTGGTATGGAAGCTTTGAATTAAAGTATAAAGGACAAGATAAAGATAAGTTTGTGAAGCTTGCGAAACTTATTATTCCAAATTACAGTGAAAGATTTGAAGAGAGTGATGGAGTTTTGGAATGTACAAGAAGTCTTTCTTGGTATAGTGCTGAAATTGATGTTGAAGAGATAATGTTTCATTTAAATAATGGCGACGAAATAGAGATGAACATTGATGGTGAAACACATCCAATTGTTTCTAAAAAAGAGGCAGTCGAGAAAGGGCTAAGTTACAAATACCTAGAAGATGATTATTATGATTATGATGAAGATGAAGAAGAACAGGAAGGTATGTCAGACCCTGTCGATGATTTTGGCTCTGATGAAGATATAGAAGTAGAACTTAATGAAGAGAAAGTTGTCTTTAAAAAGGATAATGGCAATGTAGAAATAATCAATGAGTTTCCTGATGATCAAAGATATAATTATGGTAATTTAGGATTAATTGATGATTTTATTTGGATGAATCAATATAACAAAACAGATGATTTGCAAAAATATTTACAGACATGGGCAGAAATATTAGCAGATGATATTCAGATGCAAAAGATAGCTTGTGATTTCTTTGCTAAGGTTAAAAAATCAATGGATAAAATATCAAATGAAACAATAAAAGAGTTCTTTGAAGCGACAAGAGAACCTACAAGTTTTATGAAATATCTGCAACCTTATATGAAACAAATTGATGGGGTAGTTGAGAAAGAATTTTCAGAAGAAGCTCAAAGACTTTTAGATCAATTGACTAAAAATCAAATCAATCAATTAGGTGGAGCAAAATTTTTAGCAAAATCTGTTGAGAGTAAGGGATATAACGAGGTCGCAAATTTACTATCAATGTTTGGATACAATGTTCAAACTGATAATGTTAAAATTGATGACTGGTTTAATGAAAGGTAATAATTTATTACCTTTTTTGTTTATTAGCTAATTATAAAAAAACGATTTATTCTAAAAGATTTTATTGAATTATTTATAAATTTATGTTAAAATATATATGTAATTAAGGAGATAAAATGCCGTCAAGCAAGATAAATGAAGAGATAAAGAAGCTTTTAAATGAGTTTGTTTCCCAAAATATTATGCCTAAAATTTTAGATAAAGATAATTTGTTGGCAATTTTAACTTATGGTTCTTCCTTAACAGGATTTTCATCAAAAAACTCTGATATAGATTTGCTTATTGTTGTGAATAAAGCAGATAGTACAACAAGAGGAGTAAAAATATTTCAGGGCAAAAAGATAGAATACTTTATTAAACCTATTGGAAAGTTCTTTTCAGAAAGTGAAATTTTTGCAAAAAATAATTGTCCTTCTCATGTTGCTTTGAATGAAAATGCATATTTTCTTTATGATAGAGGTGACCTTTTAAAAAATATTTTAAATTCAGAAGTTGATTTCTACAATGAAAACAGAGAAAGACCAAAAGATAATTATGATTTAAAACTGGTTCAGATTGAAAATAGAATTGCCAATTTAAAGAATGTTTTTGAGCGTGATGGCAAAGAATTCCATATGGTATATTTCAATACTCTTGAAATGATTAGAACGCTACATTCAAAACGAAATGATGAAGCTGAGATCCCATTCGCAAAAGCATATAGAATTTATACAGATAAAGAGTATTATAATAAGTTCGTGTCAGCTCACGCTCATAATAATAAGCCAGATGAGGAGTTTGTTAAATTATACACAATTTGCGTAGAAGAATACTCAGATAAGGCTAAAATGCTGAAAAATATTGAAAATTTATACCAATATGAGCAAAAATTTTATAAAATAAATCCTAATGATTATGAAATCAACCTTGATTAATAGTTGTTAATACAATAAAAAAGAGGCTAAAATGCTTCTTTTTTTGATGTTTTTATTGAAATAACAGAGAAATATTTGAAATTATCAAGTTTGTATGATAAGATTTAAAATAAAGGAGATTAAGAATGAAAGCTGTTGTGCAGAGAGTTTTAAAAGCTAATTTAAAAGTTGATGGAAATTTAATATCCCAGATTGACCAAGGACTTGTAGTTTTTTTTGGTGTTGGTGTTGGCGATGAAGAGAAAGATATTGATAAAATGGCGTTAAAAATATCAAAATTACGCATTTTTGAGGATGAAAAGGGGAAAATGAACCTTTCTATCAAAGAAATTGGTGGTAAAATTTTACTTGTAAGCCAATTTACTCTGTTTGCTGATTGTTCTCACGGAAATCGTCCAAGCTTCTTTGAAGCTGAAAAACCAGAGCGAGCTAATTTGTTTTATCAAATTATGAAAGAAAAATTAGTTGCAGAAGGTATAGATGTACAAATGGGCATATTTGGAGAAGATATGAAGATTGAAGCGTTAAATGACGGCCCTGTGACAATTTTACTTGATAGTAAGATATTATAGCATGGGTTTCCACTTTTTTTAGGTATTGACTTTCATTGTCTATTGTGTTATATTTTAGGTATA
>CARBWQ010000149.1:2668-3076 GCA_948949055.1 uncultured Eubacteriales bacterium
GAGAATTTTATGGGCTATAATTCGGAAAAATTTTTATCTATTTTAAAAATCGCAGGGTTGTCTTTTACTTTATGTATAGGAAGTGCATGTGAAATAGTTGGCATACCTCTTGTTTGTGTAGGAGAAAAGGTATGTAGAGAGGAAGCTAAGAGTACTTATACTGCGACAGAGGAATATCAAGATGCAAAAGCAATAGAAGAAGAAAGATTGTTATTGTTGCAACAACGTTTGGATCAAGCTAATGAAGATTATAAAAAAGGTCTTATATTAAGCGATGAATACAATGAATTAAAATATGGAATCGAAAAAGAAATAAGAAATAGCGAAAAGAACTTACTAGAAACAGGACTAAAAAATACCAATAATCCAGAAGTTAGAGCCTTAATAAAAAAAGCAAATACCTATACA
>CARBWQ010000150.1 GCA_948949055.1 uncultured Eubacteriales bacterium
CTAGTTATGAACTTGATTATTTTACAGAATATTACATTGATGATATTTTAGGCTCGGACGATAATAAAAATAAATTTTACGAAACACTTAGAAATAAAGATTTATATAAAAGTGCTAGAATTTACGATGGTGTCGTTGAAACTTTAAAAAAATTAAATGAGATCTATGAAATTTATATATGTTCTGCATGCGTGATGTTTTGTATGCCTGAAAATAGTGGGATCTTCTTCAAACATAAATTTGATTTTTTAATTAATAATTTTCCATTTCTTAACCCAGACCATTTTATCTTTACAGGTGGGAAAAACATATTTAAAGCAGATGTGCAGATAGACGATAGATTGAAAAATTTGCAAGGTGAAGTAGGAAAAAAACTATTATTTACAGCATATCACAACAAAACAATTACAGATGAAGAATTAAAGAAAAATAATGTTATTCGTGTTAATAATTGGCAAGAAATATTTGAAATTTTAAAATAATTTGGCACTGAGGCGTGTATTTGTCTTGATACAAGTGGTGTCGCTTCGCTCCACCAACCAAGCACACGGAAATCAAATAACTTTAATGAAAGAATACAAAAAGTGGAGTGCTGGCAGAGCGTTCGCATCTCCACTTTTTGCTTTTGTTTCCATCTCTCTATTGCCAGTTTAAACGAATATTCTTTGTTGTAAAGGTTAAATGTCAAAAGTTTTTAAGAATATGTTATTTAAACGACAACCTATGACAACGGCAGAAATATTCGTTTTATTTCGCAGTCAAGAGAGAATGAATAAAAAAGAAAAACCTAAGTCGAGTAGAGAAGTCTTTCTCTGGGTTCGATTTAGGTTTTACTTGGTGCGTCGCAAGGGATTCGAACCCCTGACCTTTCGTTCCGTAGACGAACGCTCTATCCAGCTGAGCTAGCAACGCATTTATTTAAACCATTGCTATTATAACACATACTTTGATTTTTTGCAATATTTTTTCATAATATTTTAAAATTCAAAATTAAAATTTTTAGATTATCACTACCTATTGACTTTATTTTAATATTATAGTAAAATTATATTATAAAAGGAGAATAACTATGAATGAATTCACACCTAGCTATTATAAACCTAAAAAAGGAATATTTGGTTATTCATTATTAAATGAACAAAATGAAAAATTAGATAAAAAAATTATAAAGAAATTAGGAATTAAGTTTAATGAAGAAGGTGATAAAAAGTTAAATAAGAAACTAATTAAGAAACATGAAAATAGTATCATTCAGCCAGTTATCAATATAAAATTCTCATTAAATATAAATGGCAAAGAAACAAAAGCTTGTAAATATCTGTGCCAATACACTGAAAACCAAATTATGTTATATACAGAAGATAAACACTTCTTCAACATTAATTTGGATAATGGAGTAATCTCACCAGAGTTTAGTTCTTGTTCGCCTAGCACTGGTTTGTATATTTCTGAGGACAAAATTTTATACACCATGGATGATGAAGGCAATGCTGTTGACACTGGTTTTAGAGTTCCTGAACGCCAGTTAACGCAAACCTATAACGGATATCTTAGAGTTGCTAATACTGATGGTAAGCAGGGTTTAATTGACAAAGACTTAAACGAATTTTGCCCTTTAATATTTGACCATGAAAATTTTAATTGTTCATATATTGATGAGAATAAAAATTTACGCAGAATTGTAGATTCTAAGAACAACAAACTATATGTATTAAATAAAGAAGGGAAATTCCTAATTGAAAAAGATTTTAAAATTGTCGATACTTGTAAACACAGCAGCGAATTTACAAAAGTTGGCGAAAATTGTTTTTTTCTTAAAAATGAAAATGGAGAAAATATTTTATATGAATATAATGCTCAAAATGATTCATTAGATCAACTAACAACTACAACAGAAATTGTACCTGCTGTTTATAGATTAGATAACGAAGTTTATCTTAATTTGGCTAATCACACGCTCATGAGGCTAAGTGATAAAGAGAAAATACTTGAAGGATGCGAAGAAATCAACTTTAACAAGATTGATAACCAGCCAATGTTTTCTTTTAAAAAACATGGTTTCCATAAAAATTATGCAACAATGGGTATTTATTCTGTCAATGAATCAAAAGAAATTCTTTCCCCTGACAAAATGATAACTTCTATCAATTTCGATCTATCTGCAAAAATGAAAGACGGCTCATATAGATTGTTCTGCAAATCAACAATAGATAAAAGTATGTTTAATATAATTAATAACCATTGGGGAGTTGTAGACAACTCTGGAAAAACTTTGCTTGATTTTAATTATGACTACGAATTTGTCAATAAAAAAGTGCAAAACGAAAAGGGTAAAAGTGAAATTGTTAAAACACCTATATTGAAAGATAAATATAAATCTAAATATAATTTCAACATAAGAGAAGACAATATTATAGAATTTATCAAAGAGAAAAAACAACGCAATGGGTATTCTAATGATTATGATTTTACTCGTCCAATAGTAAAGAGTATAAGTGAAGATGAAAAGCTTGCAAATGCAGCTTTGGTATCAATAATTTATGGAAGCCCTATCGCTGGAATGTTTTACTATAATAGTTTAGACGATAATGAAAATGAAATGTAATAAAAAATGTTTACAATATGTAAACATTTTTTAATTTTCAACTAAAACTTCTTCAATGAATCTCTTTTGTGCTTTTATACACTCACCTTCTGACGCATTCGCCTCTTCAATGGACATTTCGCTCATATATTTTCCATATTCTTTGTTATAATCAAGCGACCTTAAAGGCAAACCCTTTTGGATAACTTTGCTTGGTTTATCAACCATAAAACGATAACTTTTAAACAGTTTGCTATGATATTCACCTTTTTTATCGCATAGAACAAGTGCAACATTAAAATATGAATCACTTGATCCTCCAACGGCAGTCAATTTCTTGGAAAAAATTTCTATTGTATCTTGATCAGAAAGGACCTGACCTCCATATCTACGAACAAACACTCCTGGTTGATCCTCAGGAGCAAACTTTTCTATTATGAGTCCACTATCATTAGCCAAGACTGGAAGACCTGTCGCTTCATGAT
>CARBWQ010000151.1 GCA_948949055.1 uncultured Eubacteriales bacterium
TTGAAGAATTAGTGTTAGTATTATTGATAACACCAAATTCGATAGCACTATAATCTTGAATTGTAAAAGAGCTTTTTTGTAAGCCAACAATTCCACCAGCGTTTATAATGTTAACCTCATTGACAAATACATTTGCGTCAATAGTTGATTGAGTACCATTTAAGTTAAATGAAATTCCTGCGCTCTCAATATTTCCAATTATACCACCAGCATTAAGCTCGTCTACGCCAGAGCCAACTACTAAACTAATCTCTGTTGAAATTGCTTTTAAGATATTCAAGCCGTCAAGTCCAGTTGAGCCATTCTTATTACCAACTGCTCCAATATAGCCTCCAACATTAATGTCGGTTGCACTACCATCACTAAATGTAATCTTTTGGGATCCTGTATTTACTGTACCAGTGTTATTTGCTCTAACCAAGTTGTTTAACTCAATATTAAAGCCTAACTGTCTTGATTTGTTGACAGCTCCAAAATAGCTACCAACATAAGCATTATCATAATTGCGAGAACCAACGGTAATAATATCACCTGCTAAGTTTAATGTAATATTTTCTACCAGCATTTGTCTTATAGTACTAGATTGCAAAGCTTCACCTGCAAGCAATCCAGCATATAGAGTAGAACCCTTGTTGTTGCTGTTGTTATCTATTAATGTCATCAAACTATTTGAAATATTAGAGTTTATTGTAATATTTGACAAATCAGAATTTGTTATCTTTGGTGCGATTAAGCCTACATAACTCTCTTCACCTCTATTTGCTTCTTGGAATTCCAACTCATTTTCAATATTAATTGTCAAACCTGAAATAGTGCTATCTGCTACTTCTTTATTAATAAATAATCCAATGTTGCTAGTATTATTTAAAGAGTTTAATCCTATCTTATCATTAGCATTGCCTTTTTTATAAGTTACCTCTACATTAACTGCATTAAATCCAGGCGCAACTGAATTAATAAAATTTCTATCAGAAATAATCTTTACAGGTTCATTTGGTCCACTATAATATACGCCACCTCTAAGTCTTCCTGCAAATTCTTGTATATAAACAGCATTATTTTCATGATCTTTATAATAACTTATCAAATCAATATCTTTATAAACTTCACTACCCTCAGATTCTCTACCACGAATATATACTGTCGCATTGGAAGAACTCATTTGTCTAAATACTGTATCAATATTATAGCAATCCAGATAAAGAATATTACTTGTGCGTCTATATTTAATAGTTGGGAAAAGTTCATTCATGTCATGTTCCCAATTTGCAACGTTCCAAGCACCAGAGCCAATAAAGCCTGTATTAGTATATTGATGTCCAACACTTGAAGTAGAATATGATGTAGGAGATTCTATTGCATATACATATTCTCTACATACAAAATCGTTGGTAATCTTTCCAGCAATTTCACCAAACAAGTTTAAAGTAACAACACCTGCTGAATTTCTATTTTTGAAATATCCTTCATAAATACCGACAGAAGGAATTGACTTAGTTGTAGTACCATCAGACATATCCAAATATTGAATTAAATTTAAATATGCTGCGTAGTCAGACTGCTCTTTAATAGCAACTTTTGTTTCATTTCCCTGTTGATCAACTCTAATTATGTCACCCACAATAGAATTAACTCTTAAATGAGCAGAGAGATTTCCACTATCAGCTGCTAATGCTTCATATTGTTCAGTTTGATAATTATAAGTAGTAATATAATTGAAAGCATTTACAGATTTTAGTGCAACTCTTGGAGCTAGACCTCTTATCTGTCCGATTATTCCACCTGCAAAGCTTTGAGCTTCTTTATCTTCTACATCAACTGCTTTTGAGCGTACATCGCCTGTTGCATAAACCTCATTGATATAATAAGAAGAATAATATTCAGTCAAGCTGTCATTGCTTACTTGATATGAACTTGCATTTACTAAATCAAGTCCACCAATTATGCCACCTGCATAATTTGCTGTTGGTGAAGTAACATTTAATTTTGAGTATGAAACTTCTATGTTTCCACTTTGAGCATAACCTACAAGACCACCAATATATCTTTGAGAATACTGAGTGCCTTTTGCATAGAAGATGTCAAGGTTACCTCTTGGAACAGAATTATTTCCATTATAATATAATGAAATACCGTCTTCAATTTGCTTTTGAGTTTGGTCATCATAAACTGAGAATATTCTATTGAGAGAACCAAAAGATTGTCCCACAATACCACCAGCGAAATATTTTGTCGCAATAATATGAGAGTTTGAACCACCATTAATTGTGAGTCCAATATCACGGATGCTAGTTTGATAACCAGACAAACCGAAAACTCCTCCTGCAACTTGACCTTCTACATAAACCACGCCATTTACTCTAACATTTTTAATAGAGAAATTGCTAGATTGATTTATATCAAATAGATTGTTGTTAACTTTATAAATATCTACAAAACCAAGCATACCACCAGCATAAGAGTAATTTTCTAATGATTTAATTAAACTTGATTCAAAAGTTGTATTGTAATTTAGATTATTGCTTACGCTTGTTCTTAAAGCTTGAAGAGATTTTTCAGATCTATTTTCATCTGAAATAAAGTAATTATCTGCTGAAATATTATCACGCAAATATGTATTTGCACGAACATTAGGATTTGTTATTGTAATACACTTAATAGTATTATCACCTATTACAAATCCTGCAAGACCACCTGCAAAGTTAAGACCTGTAACCAAAGCACCTTCATCAAACTCAATGCTAACACTTACAATTACGGCATCTTTAACATATCCTGCAAGAGCTCCTGCCATAGCGACAACATTTCCACCATCCACTTGCTTAACTTTTACATTTAAGTTTTTAATAATTGGATTGTCGCCTCTGCCTCGTCTTTCAATAGACTTGAAAAGACCAATAGCTACTGCTTCTTCCTCTGATGTAACTGAAAGTCCTGAGATAGTAAAGCCATTACCATATAGAGTTCCACCAAAAGCTTTTGTTGATGATGGAAGAACTGTAACGTTATCACCAGTTGCTATATCTGAAAGATTAATGTCGTCAACAAGACGA
>CARBWQ010000152.1 GCA_948949055.1 uncultured Eubacteriales bacterium
CGATAGTTTCTCCCAGGTTATGTGGGGGAATATTTGTAGCCATACCAACAGCAATACCGTCAGAACCATTAATAAGAAGGTTTGGTATTTTTGAAGGTAATACCTTTGGCTCTAAGTTTTGATTATCAAAGTTAGGCATAAAGTCGACAGTTTCCTTGTCGATATCTTCAAGCATAAGACCTGCAATCTTGGCAAGACGAGCTTCTGTGTAACGCATAGCCGCAGGTGGGTCGCCATCGACAGAACCAAAGTTACCCTGTCCGTCTACAAGAGGGTAGCGAATAGAGAAGTCTTGGGCAAGTCTAACAAGAGCGTCATAGATAGAACTATCACCATGAGGGTGGTACTTACCCATAACATCACCGACAATACGAGCACATTTCTTGGTTGGTTTATCAAAAAAGTTGTTCATTTCGCCCATAGCGAATAGTATTCTTCTATGGACAGGTTTAAGTCCGTCACGCACATCAGGAATGGCACGAGAAACATTAACTGCCATGGCATAGGAAATGAAAGACTTTTTAAGGTTGTCCACTGTGTCGACTTTTTCGACTTTGGTCTCTTTAAAAATCTCTTCAAGTGGTTTTCTATTTTGATGTTTTTCCATTTTTATCTCCTAAATTATGTTTTGCGATATATTCAGAAACTCTTTTATCGCCTCTTTCTATCTTATAGTTCATCATTTCTTCAACAGCTTCATCGCCAAATATTCTTTTCATCTGACTTGCACAAATAAGTACATCGGCAGTTTCTTCAATGATATTTTTCTTTATTTGTTCAAGTTTTTGTTCGTTTTCTTCTGATAGGTCATTTTTAGAAATTCTCATATATTTACAAAGCTCTTTTGTAAGTTCGCTCATCTCTTCAATGCACATCCTCATTTGGCTTTCTTTGCCATAAGCAAACAAGAATTTGTCATAAATGCTGTTGAACTTTTCTTCATCAATCATTTTTTTATCCTTTTATATATGAATTCTGCTTTAATCAATTTGAATTGACTCGCTTTTATCATTTTCCATATATTTTTTTAGTTTTTCTTTCAGATTTTCTTTGTTTTTCTTAACTTCTATGTCATATTCAAACCCAAATTCATCAATTTGAATATTTAACGCCATTTCAAGCCAACCAGCGACAAGAAATCTATGACAAAAATTGGTAGGCTTTTCAAAGCAAAGTAAAACTGCGTTTTCTCCAAGTTCCTCATAAATTTCTTGTGGATCAAGAGGTTTTAAAACTATATTGTAAAACTTATCAATATAGTCGTCTTGATTTTCTTGCTTAAATTTAATGTAATCTTCTTTTGAGATAAGATTATTTTTGAAATTATTTTCTATTTCATCTTCTTTTGCTTTCCATTTTCTAAAAAATGGGTAGGGAGAAAGTTTTCTTAAAGCTCGACCAGTAAAGCCGACAAGTTTTCCTTCATCTCCTGAAATAGCAACGGGTTCAAATTGTGATTTGTCAATTTTTTTTACATTCGCATAGTATGATGTCTTCAATATAACCTCCTATATATCTAGGTCTGTGACAAGTTTTGCGTTTTCTTCGATAAATTGGCGTCTAAGTTCGCTATCTTCGCCCATAAGGTCATTAAAGTACTTCTCAGCCTCAATAGCGTCTTCCATTGTAAGTTGAATTAAAATTCGGTGTTCTGGGTCAAGAGTTGTATCCCAAAGTTGTTCGGCATTCATTTCACCAAGACCTTTGTATCTTTGTTGAGCACAGCCTATACGACCATTTTCAGCATACCAAGCTTCAAGTTCTTCATCAGAATAGAAGTAATAATCATTTTTATTCTTTGTAACCTTATATAGAGGTGGCTTAGCAGCATAAACGTGACCATGTTCGATAAGAGGACGCATAAATCTGAAAAAGAAGGTTAAAAGTAGTATTCTAATATGAGCTCCGTCAACATCGGCATCGGTCATACAGATGATTTTGTCATAACGAAGTTTGTCTTCATTAAATTCTTCACCAATTCCACAGCCAAAAGCAGTAATCATAGATTTAATTTCAGCATTTTCGAGTACACGATTAAGTCTAGCCTTTTCAACGTTAAGAATCTTACCTCTAAGAGGGAGAATGGCTTGGAAACGTCTATCTCTTCCAGTTTTAGCAGTACCACCAGCAGAATCACCCTCAACAATGTAAATTTCGCAGAATCTTCTATCTCTTTCGCTACAATCGGCAAGTTTACCAGGAAGGGTTGTATTTTCAAGAACACTCTTTCTTCTAGTAAGCTCTCTTGCATTTCTTGCAGCCTCTCTTGCACGTTGAGCCATAACACTCTTTAAAATAAGGTTTTTGGCCTCAGCAGGGTGTTGATCAAGATAATCGCCAAACTCACTTACCATAGCTTTGTAAACGATATTTCTCATTTCGCTGTTGCCAAGCTTGGTTTTGGTCTGACCTTCAAATTGAGGTTCTTTAAGTTTAACGCTAATTACAGCAGTAATACCTTCACGGCAGTCATCACCAGTAAGCTTTTCATTTTCCTTGATTATCTTATTGGCAACTGCATAGTCATTTAATACCTTTGTAAGACCAGCTTTAAAGCCATCAAGGTGAGTTCCACCTTCCTCAGTGTTGATGTTGTTTGCGTAGGCGTTGATAACTTCGCTGTATCCTTCATTGAATTGGAAACAAACTTCAACTTCATTGTCGATTTCGCCATTTTCGCCACGATTGAACTTGTTAAAGTAAACAGGTGAGGAAAGGATAGTTTCTCTATTCTTGTTGAGGTAGTCTACAAACTCTACAATTCCACCTTTAAACTCAAAAATTTCTTTACGTTCTTGTCCCTCGCGTTTGTCTTCAAGAGAGATTACAAGACCTTTATTTAAGAAAGCAATTTCTCTGAAACGATTTTTCATAGTTTCAAAATTGAATACCACTGTTTCAAAAATTTCGTCATCTGGTTGGAAGGTAATAGTTGTACCACGTTTGTCAGTTGAACCAACGATTTCAAGTGGTGAAACAACATGTCCACGACTAAATTCGATTTTATGATGTTTACCATTCTGATATACATCGGCTACC
>CARBWQ010000153.1 GCA_948949055.1 uncultured Eubacteriales bacterium
AGTAACTTCTTTCCCATCTAATTCATCAACCGGAAAGGTTTTTTCTTTATATCCAAGTTTTTTATAGTTTCCATAGAATGTTTCCTCATAGCTTATTTTTTCGCTTGGAACATATATACTTTTATTAGCCGACCAAAATTGATATCCTTTAATGTAATCTTCATATAAAACTTCAACTGGCGAATTTAACTTTTTCCTCATAAAACGATATTCCCCACCAGCAACGCCTTCTACTGGCACTTTTGCAATGGTTATAAAATCACCCTCAAATGCAAGTGCCCTTTTTATTATGGTTGTCTTATAATTTGTAATTCGAGAGTTTAAAATAATAATATCTCCATAATCTACGTCTTGGGTATACTTAATGTAGACTCCATCCTGCTTACTAGCAACGGGATTGGGATTGAGAGTATTTTGCATGCTTGTGCCAGAGATAGTAACATATGAGTAATTTGCATAAAAGATTTGACTACAAATGATTAAAAAGATGTAAAAAGCAAAGAGGACAATGACAAACTTATAAAACAGTTTACCTGAAACCCTCTCATCGAAATCATCTTTAAAATTATCAAACTTTTCTATTTTAATCACTATTCTCTCCAATCTTTTGAAAACTTACAACCACAATAATTTTGCCTATAAAGACCAAATTGTTTTGAAAGTTCTATGCTCTTTTTGTATCCATCTTTCTTTTTATAATTGCCTTCTATAAACTCTATGCCCTCATTCTCTTCAACTCGTTTGCCAATTGCATTAATTACCTCGGCATTCTTATGAGGAGAAACCGTCAAAGTAGTTCCAAAACAATCAAAGCCAGCCTTCTTTGCCTGCTTTGCAGTACATTCCAATCTCAACTGAAAGCAAACTGGACATCTTCCACCACCTTCCCTCTCTTTTTCTAACCCTTTAACACGGCTTAAAAAATCCTCAGAGTTGTAGCCGATATCAATAACTTCTATACCAACTTGCTGGCAATATCTCTTTTGTTCGCTGAGTCTATGCTGATATTCTTCATCTGTATCAATGTTTGGGTTATAATAAAATATTGTAAGGTCGTACTCATCTTTCAAAACATCAATAACGGCTGTACTACATGGACCACAACAACTATGCAACAACATTTTTTTCATTATTCAATAGTCCTCAAAATATCTGCTATGGCATTTACGCCTTCATCACCAGCTATAAGTGCTTTTAATTCTGTTGAGTAATTTTCAATCATTACCATAAAACAACCCAAGCAATCACCACAATTTACAAACACTTGTAGAGTTCGGATAATCTTATCATTAACGCCTTTTATTATGTAAGCAGGAAATTCAAAATCATTAAACCTCAAAGTAAATTGTTTTTCTAAGGTGAAATCATCTGTCACATGACTATAATCTTCAAGTAACTTTTGATAGCTCTCAAAAAACTCATCTGGATCACGATGAACTTCAAAAAATGAGATAACCCTCCCACTTTCTGAAAGGTAATTTTCCTTATTAATAAAACCTTGTCCATTAGTTAATTTGTACTTATCTTTTGTCACAGACCAACCTTTTGGCAATTCAAAAGACATTTCATTTAGTGTCAAAATAATTCTTTTCATGTTTTCTCCTATGTTAAGGTATATCACCACTGCAAAAAAAAGTCAAGAATATTGATGCTTTGGCTATTTTTTATTAAAAAGTATTTATAGCATACATCATCATTTCATTCACACTGCTATCAAGTAAATAATACACCAAAATCTTCCCCTCTCTCCTATAAGAAACCAAATTTTGATCTTTAAGCTGTTTGAGTTGATGAGATATCGTCGTCTGATTAATACCAAGCACTGTTGAAAGATCATTGACGCACATGTTCATCATAGAAAGACATGTCAAAATTTTTATTCTAGTCTGATCAGAAAAGTTCTGAAAATAATCGGCAAGTTTATTTATATCCCTCTCTCCTGGAAGAGCTGACAAAATATCATGCCTATTTCTTTCAGTCAATAATAAAAATTTTTCCATTTTTTCATCTCTTTCCATCACACTCTCTCCTTTTTATTCATAAATATTAGGGAATATCGAAAATTTAAATCAAATATTAAAAGGTTTCGATAAAAAACAATAGCTCATCTATATTGTGACAAAAACAAAAGAAGAAGCAAAATAAAAACAATAATTATTTTGTCAAATAATATATATTTTTGTAAATTAGGAGGATTTATGAATAACCAAATTTTATTTGCCTTACTGCTATCAGTAATCACAAATGCAACTGACACCAATCTCAACACAAACACAAATTTTTTGCTTCTTCTACTGCTAGCATTAAGCAATAACAACAATAATTGGAACAATGGTTGTTGTACCCAAAACACCTGCCCAGGTCAAAACAATTTATTCTTTTAAAAAAAGTGGCAATTCAAAGCCATTTTTTTGTTTTTATTAAAGATAGAATAACTTTGAATAAAAAAAAGTATAATAAAATAAAAAAATATTAAAAAATGCTTAAAATCGTTTTGCAATAAAATTAATTTATGATAATATGAGAATGTAATTAAAAAGCAAACGCTTTTAAATAGAGGAGGTAAAAATGATTTCATTACTTGCCAAAGGTGCATCCAAAATTGTTTCATCATGGAGTGAATATTTTGAGGTATATTTTAAAGGAGATGGCAATACACAACAAATACTTAGTAAGACATTTGGTATAATTAGTACAGTTCTTTGGGTTGTTTTAGGAATTGTTGGTGCAATTGGTGCTGTTTATGCTATTTATCTTGGTGTTCAACTTGCACGTGCAGAAGATCAAGGTAAAAGAGATGATGCAAAAAAACATTTAATTACTGTATTTATCGCAATTGGTGTAACTCTTGCTTTAATCGTAATATTCAATGTTGCTTTACCTGCATTAATTTCTGCATTCGCTGATCCAGATGCACTTGATATACCTGAAAAACCTGATGGAATATTACAACCTATACTTTCACTATTAAAAGCTTAATATTTTAAAACACATTCAATT
>CARBWQ010000154.1 GCA_948949055.1 uncultured Eubacteriales bacterium
AAAGCCGAAATCTCTTCACTTTCTTCCTCAAAAGAATTTGTTGTAAGTTCATTTGCTTTTATATTTTCAAGGTAATACTTTTTATATATACAATTTTCACAATTATCACAATCGTTGGAACTTTCTTGCATCATACAACTATCAATTTGGTTTTCGATTTCTTCTTTCAATTCATCATCATAATCAATACCATAATTATCAAGAGTTTTCTCCACTTCTTTGACGCTATCTGCCGATTTCAACTCTTCAAAAACTTGACTGAAAATCTCTTCTTTTTCTTGGTAACCCTCTCCTTTTCCATAAAGAATAGGATTTGGTTCTCCATTTACAAAATTAATTACAGCACAAGAAAAATCGTCAGCTATTTTTTCAGTCTGACATGCAAATGTATAAAGCATTTGTGAACAACGAATAAGACCAGCCTTTACTACATTACCACCATGATATAGCCCCAAACTAATAATACCTTTTGGTTCAACTCCAAAGTTATATAATCTAAGTCTACCTTTTGCCATTTGTCCATCACATTCAATAGTAAGAACACCTCTCTGTGAAGAATTGTCTACGCCATTTAGCACAATACTTTTTTTATAAAACATAAAAATCACCTCTGTATATATTATACTAAGAGATGACTTTTGATGAATTTAAAATTCTGTCGAGATATAAGCTTTTTTGACTTATAAAATAGAAAAATTTAAATGTAAAATTACCCCATTTTATAACATTTTTTTATTGATTTTTCTGACTATATCTTTAACATTAAATCCGGCATTAGAATACACTTCTTTACCCTCTCCACTGCCTTGATAATTCTCTATACCAATAAAAAGACCATTCTCACCAATATATTTGTACCATCTTGCATCATTTGATGCCTCAATCGCTACTTTAAGAGTTGAATTCTTTTGAAGAACTTTATTTTTATAAAAGGTAGATTGTTTTTCAAAAATTTCCATACTAGGCATTGAAACTACGCTGACATCATATTTCTTTTCAAGTTCGCCTGCCACTTTAAGAGCAAGAGCGACCTCACTGCCACTAGCCAAGAGTACAATTTCTGCTTCATGCTTGGCTGGCTTTAAAATATAACCACCAAATTCAGCTTCCTTATATTTCCCGTCAACAATATCCATTTTTTGCTTAGATAATATAAGTGAAAAAGCACCACCTTCACGAAGGAAAGTTTTATAACCTGCCAAAAGTTCATTACCATCACAAGGTCTAAAAGTTGTAAGTCCAATAATCGACCTTAACTGACCTAACTCTTCAATTGGCTGATGAGTTGGTCCATCTTTACCTATAAGCAAACTATCATGGGTAAATATAAATAAAGAATTGCAATTCATAAGAGATGCCATTCTGATTGATGGCAACATATAACTAGAAAAACTTAAAAAACTGCTACAAAAAGGAATGAAATCTTCATATAAGCTAATGCCGTTAATAATAGCACCCATAGCATGCTCACGCACTCCAAAATGTATATTTCTTCCTCGCCTATTACCTACATTATAATTTCCGGCATTCTCTATGAAACAGCCACTCTGCTGAGTAACATCTGCGCTTCCACCTACAACCTGATAAAGTTTTTCACAGATCTCATTTAATACTATTTTGTTGAGTTCCTTTCCAGACAAACCTTCCCATTTATAAGCATTTCTAGATAATTTGTCAATATCTACTTTCTTTTTATCAAAATAATTTGTAAATTGTCTATACAAGTCAGGATTAGAGTTGGCATAAACAGCCAAATCTTGATTCCATTTTTCATGGTTGAGCTTACCAAGTCTAGAACTTGCCATACACCAGTCACGAACATCATTTGGAAGATAAAAATTTTCATATACTCCCATTTTCTTATTGAAGACTTTTAATTCTTCATTATTCAATGGGATACCATGAATTGACGAAGTACCTTCCTTTGATGTTCCAATTCCACTTGTAGTTTTGAAAATAATTAAAGTAGGCTTATTTGATGACTTTGCTCTACCAATAGCTTTTGAACAAGCATTGAAATCATTTCCTCTTTTGCAACGAATAACATTCCAGCCCATAGCTTTAAACTTTTTGACTACATTCTCACGATTAACAAGTGAAAGGCTACCATCCATTGTCACATCATTAGCATCATAAAGCAATATAAGTTTATTTAAATTCAAATTTCCTGCAAGAGAACATGCCTCCTGCGCAACGCCTTCCATTAAATCACCATCACCTACAAGGCAGTAAGTAAAATGATTGATTATAGGAAAGCCAACGCTATTAAAACGCTCTGCCATTATAGTTTGAGCAATAGCCATACCAACAGCATTTGCAACACCTTGTCCAGATAAACCGGTTGAAACTTCAACACCGTCCGTAGTCTTATGTTCTGGGTGTCCTGGCGTTTTAGACCCCAACACACGTAAATTTTTTAAATCTTGCAATGAAACATCAAAGCCAAAAAGAGATAAAAGTGTATAATAAACTGGACAAGCATGGCCAGCAGATAGAACAAATCTATCTCTATTAAGAAAATCTGTATCAGAGATATCAAAGTTATAATGGTTTTTAAAAAGAGCGAGCATAATAGCACTTACACCAATAGACGCTCCCGTATGTCCACTGCCTGCATTAGCAATAGATTGAGCAGTAATCGATTTAACATAATTCAAAGTTTTTTCAGCGATCTTCATAGAAATCTCCTAATTTTGTCATTATTTTTTTCACTGATTGTTTTGCTAAACATTTATCAACACTTACAGTAATATGAGCGAGTGATTGCAAAAGTTTATCCCGATAATCATAGTCAATTTTGTTTGACACACTTGTTGCTCTCTCTTGTGGGACTTTAATATATACCACCATCGAATTTTGAAATAAAGCTGAATACTCCTTATAAAGATCAAAATTGATTGATATGACAGTATTACAAAACTCACCACAATGCTTTACAACACTCTTTTCTCTTTTTTTCATATATTCTAAACCACACTTCTCAATAACTTGTTT
>CARBWQ010000155.1 GCA_948949055.1 uncultured Eubacteriales bacterium
AAGATGATGTGTTTGAACAAGTTGAGGTAGGTTGTCTTATGATGGATGTAATGAAGATAATGGACAAAAACCTTAGTAATATGGAAAAAGAGATATTAAAATACAGATATGGACTATTTAGTTATCCAGTAAAAACTCAAAAAGAAGTAGCCGAAATATTTGGAATATCAAGGTCATACATTTCAAGGATTGAAAACAAAATTATTAAAGTTTTACAAAAAAATATTTCAAAAGATGACGATGAGGAAACAAAAATTTTAGACAAAAAATAAAATTATTTTCAAAAATTTTTTAAATTTTATTGAATATCAAAAAAAAATAATATATAATACTTTCGTCAACCTAAATTTTATTAATAGATTGGCGTTTATATATTTATTGAATTTAACTCGGAGTCAATATGGATAAACAACAATTCTATAAATTTGTAAATAAATTAATTTTGCCACTTTTTACAGGCTCTTTTCTCGATGGAGAGGAAGAGTCTTCTGTTCGTGATAGTGAAGTGGCTTATGGAAAAAAGAACTCACTTTTGATTAAACCAACCAAAGCAGATGAGTATCGACTAATTTTAAAGAGAGGACAACCTTTTCAGACCTTTGAAGTAAACCTTTTGAGGTCGATTATTGCCGAAATTAATAAAATAGCTGTTATTCCACTAGAAGATGACAGTTATCTTTCGGTCTTACAGGAAAATGCAATAGAGAAATCTATCTGCCAATCTATATGTGAACAAGAAACTGCAAATTGCATGTTCTCTATCTTGAATGAAATTCAAAAATGGGCTGCAAGAACTTATGAAGGCCGTAAAATTGCAATAGGTATTATAATCAATATAGGACAAGATGTTAGTGCGCAAGAAGATGCTCTTAGTTATAATGAAATTATGAATAATGATTTTTTTGCACTCTTGTCAGATGGCGTATCTTCTTATATTGAATTCGATAAAAAAGGTTATCTATTAGGTTATGTCCAAATGGAAAAGTTAAAAAAACTTCCTACAATTTGTCCATATGAATATGAAAATGTTGCAAGATATTGCAATGAGCGTAGAATAGGTATTGTTCTTACAACAACAGGTGATATTCTTATATTTAAAAACAGAAATCTTTTATTTGCTAATAGATTAGGTCGCTGGAACATTTACTCCCATGAAGAGGTTATTCAGTTGTTATCAAATAGGGGAAATTACTCAATAAAAGACATTCGTCGTTCAATTTACTTTACAGCTCTTGACAGCTCTTACTCATACAATGGTGGTTGCATAGTCTATTTAAGTAAAGATGAAGTGGAAAATGCTCTTTCTCATATCAATGCTCATGATATTATAGATGAACGTTATTTTGAGATGAAAAAAGCACAGGTTTTAGAAATTGCAGGTAGACTATATAATATTCAAAACCTATCTTCTATGGAGGCAATGTATAATGTGCCATATTTAACTTTCCTTCAAGAACAAAAATGTATTAAAGCTCAATGCTTACGTAAAATAATCAATGGCAAACCTTTTCATGAACTTTCAAGAAAACTTAGATTGGAACTCGTTAGTATGGATGGTGCAGTTGTTATTGATAGTGAGGGAACTATTATTGCTGTTGGAGCAATTTTAAAAATTGAAGCTGGTAGTGAAGGTGGTGGAAGACTTGCTGCTGCAACTACTCTTTCAAAATATGGTACAGCTATTAAAATTTCACAAGATGGAATTATAAAAGCTTTCAATTCTGACAGAAAACTCAATAAAGTTAAGTCAATTTTTACAGTTGGTTAATTTAAAACTTATAGTCTTTTTCTTAATAGTTTATTTGTAGATTTTTTGCTATAAGAAAACACTAATTACATTCGTGTTGTTCTTGCGTACCTAAAAAAGAGTGAACATTAACCTTGCAGGTTAAGAATGTTCGCTCTTTTTAATTATAAGTCTTTTTCGTCATTATTTGTAAAAGTGCTGACTTCTTCTTTTCTCTCTTTTTTTTCAGTCTCTGTAAGATATTTGTCTAAATCGATTTCACCAAATTCAAGTACAAAGTAATTTTCTTCTTCTCTATCTATATCGGAAAACTTATTGTTATTTAAGTAACACGTATTTTCCTCAAAGACATCCCAGTTAGAATCTTCTATATAGCTGCTTCCAGCCATCCATTTTTTGCCCATTCTGTTAAAGACTCTACATAACAATTCTGCTTGTTCTTTTGTTGAAGTATGAATTGCAAGTTTTCTTTCCGGATCCCAGAACTTGTCAATGGTCATTTTATATTTAGGCTCTTCTTGTGCAGGCTCTTCTGTTTGTTTTGTTTTTGAATTTTGACTTTCAAAAGCTGTTAAAGGACAATATATCCTTCTCCTTTAAATTCTTTTATTAGTGCAAGTAGGTCGTGTTCAGATTTAATAAACATCCCTACCTCATCAATTTTATCTTTAAAACTTTTTGCCATAGAACCTCCTTAATTCTAAGTATACTTCGGTGGGGGAGATTTGTTAACTTTTTTTTAAATTTACTTATATTTATTGACAAATTTATAAAGTTTGGTATAATAATTCTAGTTATGCAGACAATCGCGTCATTTTGATGAGGAAAGTCCGAGCATCAAGAGAACTGGGTGCTGGTTAACGGCCAGTGGAGGCGACTCTAAGGATAGTGCAACAGAAATAAACCGCCAAACTTGTTTGGTAAGGATGGAAAGGTGGTGTAAGAGACCACCGCTTGATTAGGAATAGTCAAGGCTCTGTAAACCCCACCTGATGCAAGGTCAAAAGGGCAATTAAGTGCTTGTTCTCTCACGCCCCGAACGAACCGCTTGAATCTGCTGGCAACAGCAGGGCTAGATAGATGATTGTCTAATACAGAACTCGGCTTATAGCATAGCTTACTGACCTTCAAGGTCGGTATTTTTTTATATTGAGAAATCTTTTATTCATATATTAAGAAGTTATAATAATAAAAAATTTATGTTTATTTTTTTTAAATCTGTCAATAAATTAGATATGACGAAAAAT
>CARBWQ010000156.1 GCA_948949055.1 uncultured Eubacteriales bacterium
CTTTTTTGTCAAAATCAAGTTTTTCAATATCTAATTTAGCCTTTTGACTAGATTTAAAACTTTTGAATACTTCTTCCATTCTAGAAAGTTCATCATATCTAGCGTTGCAAGCTTTTTCAAGCTCGTTAAGATTGTACATGAGTTTTTCTTTTGGAGTGCCTTCAATATCAATTGTAATTTCAGCATCAAGAACACTAGCTATATAACTAATTGCAGATTCAGTACGTTCACTTCCTTTATAATCTTTTTTGTTCTCATATTTATTTTTAAGAGCGCCTATTGTATTTAAAAGGTCAAGAGTGAATGATTTGTTAGGGTTAATTAACTTTTCAAATGTGCTGAGATTGTGCTTAATATAGTCTTCTTGACTTCCAGTTCTGAAAGCTTCCTTAGGAAGGAAGAAAGGTAATTTTCTCTCAGTTTGAATTGAAAGTTCTCTGCCAAGTATCTTGCTAGCTATTTTACCAGCAGCATATTCAAGGCCATTGAGTTTGTTTGAAATTCCAGCAAGAATATGAGCGCTATCAATCTTTTTACGAAGATCTAGTATATCAGCAGTCATGTTAAGACCAATTATATTGTCTTTATCAAATTCTGCATTATGCTTATGTTGTTCACTTGCAAGGGTAGCAACAATAATATATGCTTTATAGTTTCTATCATCTTCGTTTTCGCAATAACCGTCTTGTGTATGATCAGTTTCACTAAGATAGGTGTTTTTAACATAATTAAGCACTGCGTTATAGTTGCGATAGTCTTTTAGTGCAGACATAAGATTTTCTTTTGAATCAATGACAACATCTTTATTAATTTCAAGTTCTTCAAAAGTATTGAAATCATACCAAACGTCAGATTGTTGGATTCTTGAATTGAGAAGTAGGGCATAGCCAAGGCTATCATTGGTAAATTGAGCCATTTTCTTGTCAGCTGAAACAATATCTTTAAGTTCGCCACGCATATCAAAAACGTTCATAGAAGAGCTATAAAGACTTGATGCAGCAGCATAGAACAAGTTGTCAATAAGATCTTGTTCAGCACCCTTGTTTTCAAGGTTGTTTAAAATTGATGCAGCCCAAAGAACAGAAGTAATAGATTTTTCAGAACAATTAAATCTATTGTTTACTTCTTCTATCAAATCATAAACTCTTGACCCAATAGGAATATATCTGTTGATAGCTTTTAATGTATCTTCAACACTTGTCTTATAGTTGAAATCATCGCCAAGAACTTTTTTGTTGAATTGACCTGATTTCATAATTGAAAGGTTGTAAACATTTACATTAAAATGCTTAATGATATCCTGAGTGAGTTCATCAGGCTCTTTAATTGTATCTCTGAGCCAACCAGCATCCTCATTTGTAATTAATTTAGGTAATATGTGTATTAATTTTTCCATAGTTCCCTCCGAATTTATATATTATATTTTAGCATATTTTTATATAAATATCAATACCTATTTTTAAAAAAGTTGATTTTTTATATTTGATAACTTTATTTTTCTAATATTAAGCCTTTATTTTAGCCTAAACATTGCACCTATTGAAGGAGTTGCTACATCAATTCGGATATCTTTTCCTTCAATAATTCCATGTTTATTTAAGTTTTCACAAATGGAAGTGTAGGCGAGATTAGGAGTATTGTTTTCCTTGCTAAGATGCGATAAGACTATTTGTCTAGTGCCTGTTTTTGTCAAAAACTCAACTGCTTCACTACTGGTTTCATTGGATAAATGTCCGTTAGGACCGTCAATCCTCATTTTTAATGTTAGGGGATATCGAGTGCCACTCATGAGCATTTTTCTATCATAATTAGCTTCTAAATAAACAAGTCCACTACCTTTAATGGCATTGAGAATTCTATCATTTATATGCCCAAGATCTGTGAGTATACTAATCTTTTTACCTTCACCATTAAAGGAAAAGCCATAGCATTTAACATCATGAGGTACTTCAACAGGGTCAATATCCAGTTCTTTTATTGAAAAACCTTCTTCAAAGCTTCTGCGATTTACAGAAGAAACCTTTTTTAGCTTGTTGTCAAGTCCAAACCATACCCCGTCGTGTGCATAAACAGGGGTGTTATATTTGCTAGCAAAAACATCCACACCTTTGATGTGGTCAGAATGTTCATGACTAATTACGATTGCATCTATTTCGTTTGGAGTGACGCCAATTAAATTAAGTCTTCTTACAGTTTCACTGCAAGACAGTCCATCGTCCATTAAAACTTTGGTGTTTCCACTTTCAATATATGTAATATTGCCTTCACTTCCTGATGCTAAATTAATTACTCGCATGTGAGAATTATATCATAAATTAAAGATTTTTGCAATAATAAAAAGAAAACTTTTGATTAGGTTTTATTGTTTAGATTTCTATTTCTATAATAAATTTATTTGCATGAATTTTCTCTTTTGATATTTCATAACAAAGTGAGGCAGGAGAACTTGGCTTGCCTTTTTGGCTATAATTAATTCCAATCATGGTGGTCGCCCATATGACCAAAATCAAGAGGGCAAGGCCAACCAAGAAAATAAGTCGGTTACGCATATAAATATTTTAGCAAATAATAGCCAGCTCTTGAAAAAATAAATTTTTAATAAAAAGTCATTTTGCCACGAAGCATGTAGTAAAATGTTGTAATCTAAGATGTTATATTTCCTTTTAATTCGCTTGACAAAAAGTAGCAAAAATGTTAATATGCTACTATGTTAATTTACCTTATTAGGAGGACTAAATGAAAGAAAAATTTTATATTACTACACCTATCTATTATCCTAGCAATAAACTTACATTGGGAAATAGTTATACGACCATAGTCTGTGATGCTCTTGCTAGATTTAATAAAAAACTTGGCAAAGATGTTTTCTATCTCACAGGCACTGATGAGCATGGTCAAAAGATTACACAATCAGCAATGAAAGTTGGCAAAAGTGAAAAAGAATATCTTGATGAGATTGTTGCCGATACAAAAGACTTGTGGAAACTTCTTGAC
>CARBWQ010000157.1 GCA_948949055.1 uncultured Eubacteriales bacterium
TTTTAGATAATAATTTAAAAAGAAAAATTTTTAAAGAAAAAAATATGTAAGTTTGACGATATTTTTCATCAAAATTCTACATATTTTTTATTTTTATTATATTTGCAAAAGGTTTGAATCAGTTTCTAAAAATAATAATCTAGAAATTTCCGTCATTTTTATCTTTATACTTTGCTCTCTCTTCAAAGATTTTAAGCCAAGCCTGCATTTCTTCGTCTGAAACTTCAAATTCTTTTTTTCCTTCGCCACGACCGAAAAAAACTATTGTATTTGGTCTTGCAGTGTTTTCAGGAGAAATCTCTTCTGAATTTGAATACAGAGAGCTAGGATTTATCTGAATTGCTTTACAAATAGATTCTATTGTATTTGTGGAAATTGTAGATACCTCTTTTTTAATTATCTTATACAGCATAGGCCTGGTTATGCCAGACTTTCTTGATATTTCTGATATAGATTTTTCACTTTTTAATATTGCTTCGGCAAGATTAGACACTAAATTGGTCATCATAAACCTCCAAATTGTTAATTATAGTTTACATTTTACCAAAGAATTATACCTTTTACAATAAAAAAGTTGAAATTTTTGTAAAATCAAGTTGACAAAATTGTTTATTGATTGTAAAATCAATTTTACAAATATCAAAAGGAGGTGATAAACGTGGTTTACAATAAAAGTGAACTTGCGAGAAAAACGGGTTTGTCGAGAGTGGCGATTAGTAGGATTTTAAATCATAAACAGAAAAATCCAAAGTTATCAACACTTCAAAAGCTCGCAAAAGCACTTGATTGTACAATAGATGAACTTGTAAGTGAAGGAGAAAAACAACCGATATAATCACAGGTTTTAGGGAGGAACAATATGGAAATGACAAATGACGAACTATTTAATCAAAATGTAAAACTTGTACATTACATAGTTAATCATTGTTTTAAAGACTATATTTATGAGAAAGAAGATTTAACGCAGGAAGGAATGATAGGGCTATGGAAGGCCTGTAAATCTTATAATGAAAGTTATGGTTACAAGTTTTCAACCTTTGCAACTATTTGTATTAAAAATCAAATTCAAATGTATTTAAGACCATTATATAAGGAGAGATTAAATTGTCAAAAGATAGTTTTTGCAGATTTAGAGCCATATGAGCAAGAGAGATTGCAAAGTGATGAAACTTTTGAAAATGTGGATGTACAATATTTATTTAAAGAATTGTTGAAAAATTTACCAGAAGAGGATCAGAAATTATTATTGCTACTTAAAGATGGTTATACTCAATGTCAGTTGGCGAAATTGTACAAGGTATCTCAAACAAGTATATCTAGGAGAGTTAGGCAAATAAAGTTTAAATTAAATAGAGAAAAACCATTTATAAAAGGAAATATGTTGTCTAAAAATTCAGTTTTGTCAGAAATGGATATAAGATTTTTAGAACTTTATCAAAGTCATACAAAAAAAGAAATACAAGAAATGCTGGGGATTAGTGAGAGAACTTATTATAGAAAGTTAAGTAAAATAAAAGAATTTAATTTAAATTTAGTAAATTAAAGAAATTCTACATAATTTTTGGTAAATTATACTCAAAAAATTTATTTTGCCACTTTAATTTTTTGAAAATGAATATATTTAGTGTGTGGGAAGTAAAAGACGGAAAAGAGAAATTTAGCTTTGTTCGTTTAAAAATCCCTAATCGATTAAAGTACTTTATATCAACAATTTATTAAAGGAGAAATTGAAAATGCAAAATAGAGAAGGAAAAACTTTTATTGAATATAATTGCAAAAATGGTGTTTATTCAATGGACGGAACAGTTGTTAAGCCACTTGGCTATTTGAGTGCTATCACGCTTGAAAAAAATATTAATACCTCAGAAAAATATGGAGATGGAGAGGTTATTTTAACTTTAATTAATGATAAAGGTGCAACAGGTTCACTTGAACTTACTGCAAGAGATGAAGATTTTGAAAAAGATTTAGGTTTTTCTATGGATATTGCTCAGGGACTTGCTGATGTACAAATTATTGAAAATAAAACAATTTCAGTTGGCTTCGAGTGTTATATTACAGACGATAGTGGGGTGACTAAAACTAAGAAAATTTGGCTTTTAGGTGTCAATGTTTCACCTGCTAGTGAGAGTTTGTCACAAAATACTGATGGTACAAATGAATCTTCTGCTAGTTATAGTATGACAATCAAGGGTGTTTATTTGAAAACAGCTGATGGACAAGCTGAGTATATTGATTCAAACGGTAACACAAGAAAGGTATTTAAAGTTCGTAGTTTGCCAAATGAAACAGGTTATTCTACATTCCTTGATAGCGTGCCTTCACCATCTATGAAAGCGTCAGTTTAAGAAGAAGCAGGGTAAACCTGCTTTATGCAAAGGTAGTTTAATATAGAACGATTGATTTTCGATAGATATAGGTAAAAGTCCTATTCTTTGCTCAAAATTTAAAGAAGCAAAAGGAGAAAATATGAAGATAAAATTACCCACTCAAACAAAAACGATTATAGAAAATAGAATGGTTAAAAAAGAGGGTGAAGAAGAATTTGATATTGACATGAGTCTAGCAAGTCAAATTAGATTTGAATCAAAATTTCCAGACCTTGCAACAAGGGAAGATTTATTTGGTTTTACAAAAAGAATTTGTGAGATTGAAGAGTTATCTGCTGGCGTAATTATTAGCAAGATGAAAATGCTTTATTGCTGGTTTGATACTGATATGACTTTTATAAATTTCTTAAAATTATTTGATTTGAGCGATGAAGAATATATTAAAAAATTATCTTTAATAATAGGTGAAGCTTTTGATTTGGTTTTAAATAGCAGTGCTGAAAAAAACTAGATAGGCATAGGGAGTTGTTAATTGATACATATCAAAAGTTGGAATGTAAACATATTAAACAATTTTCTATGCCATTAAGTTTGAGGATAATTAAAGAATGTTCAGAATTTGGTATAACTAATTTTG
>CARBWQ010000158.1 GCA_948949055.1 uncultured Eubacteriales bacterium
GGAGGAGAAATTAAACCAGCCTTTACACCTGTATCACCTAAAATTAACGCACCTACTACCGATGTTGCAAGACCTAAATAACTAGGAAGTCGTAAACTTACTTCATATAAAATTTGAAATAATAGAAAGATAAATGCAATTTCTATAAAAGGAGTGAACGGCAATCCCAAAGTAGTGTCAGCTATTGTGATAAGAAAGTTTAATGGCAATATATTATAATGAAAAAGTTGCAAAGACAGATAAAAACCTGGTGCTAAAATTGCAATTAAAAGACCAAACAAACGAATTACCCTGATTATACTTGAATAATGATGATTTGTATAATAGTCATTGCTATTTTGCAAATCTTCTATAATTGCAAATGGGACAGTCAGTACTATTGGTGAATTATCTACAATAATCGCCACCTTACCTTCCAGCATTTTTGCTGTGACAATATCAGGCTTTTCTGTATTTCCTACTTGTTTAAACAGTGAATTTGGATGTTCTTCCAAATATGATAGAATATAATAACTATCTATAATACCATCTATTTTTATGTCTTTAAGTTTCTTTAAAACTTTATTTATTATATTTTTGTTTGCTACATCTTTTAGATAAGTTATTGCCACCTTTGTTTGTGATTCTGAGCCTATGCTGAAACTTTTTAATACTAAGTTTTTAGATTTCAGTCGTCTTCTTATAAGAGTTATATTAGTTTGCAAATCCTCAACAAATCCTTCTCTTGGTCCTTGAATTACTGGTGACGTTGGAGGCTCAGTTGGTTGACGAGTTGGAAATTTTAGCAAATCAACAGCAATAACTTTTTCTGAAAAGTTTGTTATTATAACAACCTTTCCACCCAACATTTCATCAGCTATTTCATCTTCTTTAATTTCCTGAACATCTGACAACTTTAATATTTCATTTTGAAGTTTTTCTATATCATATTGACCTTGATAACTTTGAATTGGATAATAAATACCATCTGAAAGTAATTCTTGATCTGTTATACTTTTCAAAAAAACAAGAGCTATTGTTTGTTCTCCACGTTTGTAATATCTATGAGCAAAATCAATGCTATTATTAAGCATTGCTTTTAACTCTTCTATTTTTTTCTCAACATTAAAATAAGACATACTCCACCTTTTTGGTTTAGTATGTCTTAAAGATTTTAATTTAATACAAATAATGATTTAATTTATTGAGTTTCACTTTCTTCTGGAAATTCTACCCTGCAATATCTCACATCATCTTTATTGCTTTGATTATATTCATCAATATCTTTTGGCAAAATACCTATTAAGTCTTCATTATTATAAATTTTATCGATTGAAATTTTATATACAAAAGTATCCTCTTCTTCTACTACTGAAAACTGCTTAATTTCATACCTACTGCTTCCAATTAAGAGTTCTACGCTTTCATATCTCTCTTCCGAAATGGCAGTAACGACTTTATCAGTATAATCAAAAGAAATACTTGAAAATCCCTTCAAAATTTTTATTACTTCAACTTCAACTATATTTGAAGCCCTGCTTGTTAGGTAACCATTTTGTTCTGAATAGGCAACTACATAAATTGTACGTTCGCCTCCATCAATCTCTTTTAAGTCAAAAGAGGTTTCTTCCACCTTGTAAGGGTCGGCAATACCATTAACAAAAACTTGATAATAGTCAGCATTTTCAACATCTTGCCAAGTTATAAAATTTGTTTCATTATCATAAACAATATTAGGAGCATTTAAATAAATACTGCAAGTCCATTTTATTTTTTGACTAAATTCACTGTTATTGCCAGCTTTCTTACCTAAGTAACAAACTGAAACATCATAAGTTTGTCCCAGCTTAGCACCCTTTTCAATTACAGATGCTGTTGAAATAATATTGACACTTGAATCTAGTATTATCTTGTCTTCTTTATATTCAAATTTAAAACGATACCCTTCGTAACTATCATTAATTGGAGCAGTCAAAAAAATATTTTTTCCATCATAAATAATAGAAGGTTTTGCTGGTGAAAAGCCATTATAATTCAATAAAAACGCTATTGCAAGACCAACTACTGCAACAACGACGAATATTGAAATTGATAAAATCTTTATCAAATCTTTGTTATTTAATTTCTTTTTACTGCTCATAATTATTTAAATGAATTAATCTTCACTGATAGTATAACCTAAATTAATAAATTTTCAAAACATTTTTAAATAAAAGAAAAAACATTATTGACAAATGCAAATGATTGTGCTAAAATAATGATGATTATTGGAGGAATTATGTTAGATTTTATGAAAACATCTCAAATTGCTGCACTTTGCTTGGGAATAATATTCTCAGTAATATCTATCGCAACAACTCTTTTAGCTGTTAAATATGCTAGAAAACTAAACTCTTTTGCAAAAGCTGCTTCAATGGCACTAGTTGCACCTTTTATTGCTTGCGTTTCTTGGATGTACTTAATTCTTAGTTTCATTGATGGTTTAAGAAAAGATGAAATTTTATCACTTGTAATTGCTATCTTACTCTCTATTTTCATCTTTGGTATGGTTGTAATTGTTGCAAAAGCTCTTTACAGCAAACATGGTCCTGCTCTTGAAGAATATGAAAATCTTCTTGAACAACAAGCTGAGCAAGCTGAACTTGAAAATGATGCACAAAAAATTGATGCAGAAAACGCTGATGAAACTGTAACTGCCCTTCCACTTTTGATTGCTGGAAGTGAAGAAAATGCTAACGAAGACGCAATTATTGTAGATGCTGAAACTATTAATGAAGAAAATGAAATTGAAGCTCAATCTGATGAAGAAATCGTTGATGAAGATGTAATGTTTGAAGACGAAATATCAGAAGAACAAGAAAGCGAAACAGAAGAAAATGTAGAAGAAAACGAAGAAAATGCAGAAAAAATTTCTGATGAAATTAGTGAAGATGTAGAAGAATCTGAAATTGAAAGTTC
>CARBWQ010000159.1 GCA_948949055.1 uncultured Eubacteriales bacterium
ATAATGAGGGGCAAGGCAGACAAGCTCTGGACATAGCGCTTTGGCTTCTCCAATTACCTGTCCAGTTTTTACTCCATATTTTTTTGCCAGCTCATTTTTTGCAAGTATTATTCCAGTACGTTTATTAGGATTTCCTGTTACTGCAACAGGTTTATTTTTATATTCTGGCTTTGATGCACATTCGACAGATGCAAAAAAATTATTTACATCGGCATGTAAAATAACTCTGTTTTTTGTTTGCCTTTTTTCATTCATCTAGTGTATAATAGGTAAGTAAATGGAGAATTATGCACAGCTTTGATAAATCATTTAAAAATTACTTTTGTGATGCAATTTCATGCTCATTGGGCGAGTTTTTTGATGTGTTTGACGAGTTTAGCGAAGAGCAAATTTTGACGCTTCTTAATAATGATGAGCTTAATGCTTTATGTGAATTTGCAGTGATAAAAAATAAAAAGGCAGGTGTGGGGGAACTTTACTTGAAAGTCCCATTTCCATCTTTTGGAAGAAATGCCTTAGATAAATACCATATTGACGGAAAGGAAATTCTATCTGCTCGCCAAATGGGAAATCTGACGACGGGTGACTTTGTTGGCGAGCGAGTTATGCTTTATGTGGAAGATTTACTTGACTATAAGGAAGGAGCATTATCTGAGCTGTCTGACTTTTTAGCAAAGGCAGAAATGCCAGTCATAATTAGTCTTGGCAGAACTCTTGAAGAGGTGGGCAAAGTAGTAAATAGATATGGTAAATCGCCGGTTGAGATTTTGGAAGATTTTGGATTTTTAGATAGAAATTGTTATGTCTATGACCTTAACTTTATTGATAAAGAGGATCAAAAATTATTGTCAAGTTATGACACAACCCTAATTTTTTCACCTAGAAGTGATGGAGAAGAGGGCAAAGGAGCAATTAATCTATATAATTTTATTTATAACCGATTAAAATTTGTCTTTTCGAGTGGAAAGTGCTATAATATAGACATGTTAGGCGAGGGAAAACTTGCTAGCATTAATACAAACAATCTCATGTATGAAAGGGGACTAGTCAAAACGTCAGACCTTTTAGATGCTCTTTTGGTTGAAAAAGCTGAAAAAGATTATGAAAATATAAACATTTTCGACGAAAGAGTAGACATAGAAGATGAACGACTTAATATAGATTACCTAAATTTACGAGAAAAAGTTATTGAGATTGCAAAAAGAATAAAGGAGAAAATTTAATGGAACTTACCGAAGTTTTAGCGCAAGAATTTGGCTTAAAAGTTGAATATTCACAAAATATTATAAATTTACTTGATGAAGGATGTACAATTCCTTTCATCGCGAGATATAGAAAGGAAATGCACGGCACTTGTGACGATCAAACTCTTCGTGCTTTTGCTGATAGACTTAAATATCTTAGAAACTTAAATGAAGAAAAGGCAAAAGTTGAAAAGGTTATCACTGAACAAGGCAAGTGGACTGATGAACTTAAAACTGCTCTTGAAAATGCAAGAACACTCACAGAAGTTGAGGATATTTATCGTCCATATAAACCAAAAAGAAAAACAAGAGCAACAGTTGCCATTGCTAAGGGACTTGAACCTCTTGCTGACATCTTAATGGCTCAATCTAAGAGTTATCAAATTGAAAAAGAGGCAGAGAAATTTATTACAGAAGAGGTGACTTCTGTAAAAGATGCTATTGCTGGTGCAATGGATATTATAGCTGAACGTATTTCTGATGATGCTGAGCTTAGAAAAGAGCTTCGTAAACTTATTGAAGATAAGGGTATTATTGTTTGTGAACTTGTTGAAAACGAAAATAGTGGCGTTTATGAAACTTATGCAAACTTTAAACAAGAAGTTAAAAACCTTCCAAGTCATAGAATTTTGGCAATAAACCGTGGTGAAAAAGAAAAATGCTTGAAAGTTGAAATCCAGCTTAATAATGAGCTTGCGATTGGTGCTATAAGCAAACATTTCAAGAAAAACAATCCAGATACAGATAAGATTATCGATGACACTATTGCAGATAGCTATGATAGACTCTTGTTCCCATCTCTTGAAAGAGAATGTAGAAGCAATTTGACTGATGTTGCCAATGAACAAGCTATTAAGATGTTTGAAGTTAACCTCAAACCTCTATTAATGGAAGCACCACTTAAAAATAATATCATTTTAGGACTTGACCCAGCTTATAGAACAGGTTGTAAAATTGCAGTTATCGATAAAAATGGTAATGTACTAGATACCACAGTAATCTATCCAACACCTCCTCAATCAAAGACTGAGGAATCAATTGCAAAACTTAAAACTCTTATTGATAAATATAAAGTTGATATTGTTTCAATTGGTAATGGTACTGCTTCAAAAGAGGCAGAAATCTTTGTTGCAGAACTTATTAAACATGTTTCTCGTCCTGTAAGTTATGCTGTCGTAAGCGAGGCAGGTGCATCAGTTTATTCAGCGTCAAAATTAGGTGCAGAAGAATTCCCTGATTATGATGTTTCACTTAGAAGTGCAGTATCTATTGCAAGAAGACTTCAAGACCCTCTTGCAGAACTTATTAAAATTGATGTTAAATCAATCGGTGTAGGTCAATATCAACATGATATGCCACAAAATAGATTGTCAGAGGTCTTGACAGGTGTGGTTGAAGATTGTGTTAATAGTGTAGGTGTAGACTTAAATACAGCAAGTCCATCACTTCTTAGTTATGTTTCTGGTCTAAACATGTCGATTGCAAAAAATATTGTTGCATATAGAGCAAAAGTTAAAGGTATTAAGAATCGCGAAGAGCTTCTATCAGTTCCAAAACTTGGTCCAAAAGCTTATGAGCAGTGTGCTGGTTTCTTACGTGTTGTAGGTGGCGA
>CARBWQ010000160.1 GCA_948949055.1 uncultured Eubacteriales bacterium
CGATATCAAAAACTCTGGAACTAAGGAAAGAGAGGGATCAGCTATTGTAGTAAGAGCAAACCTTTATTACGACAACGCTTACAATTCAAACGCAATTGTATTAAACTTTACAAACAATACAATTACAACAGAAAGTGGAGTTGATGTTTCAATATATGACTGCAAGAATGCTAGAAACCTTATTCCTGAATCAGGCACAGAAGGTGCAACAATTATTGATACAAACACTATCGCTGTTGATTATTTTAAAGCAAGAGATTTAGTTGTAAAAGAATATGTATTAAACGATGGAGTTTTGACTCTTGTAGAGAACGAAGCAATTTAAAAATAATAAAAATCCACAATAATTTGTGGATTTTTTGTTAATTTTCAAGAAAAATTGCATTTTTTTATCAATTTTAAGCATTTTTTCATTAATTAAATAATTTTGTAGCCCAATCAATAGCGAGTGCCAAAGCGATCTCTTCACCCTTCATTTCAGAAGTTTGAAGTATTCTCACATCCCAATCTTCCTTTGCTAAGCTATCTGCTGCATAGAAGAATTGTGCAAAATTAATCTCTCTAAATTTAGCAAAAGCAGTAAGTGCAGAACATTCCATATCAACACAAATACAACCTTCTTCAACTCTTTCTTTAACCCTGCCTCTTGTTTCACGATAAAGGGCATCAGTCGTCCAAGTCTTTCCAATAGTATAATCAATATTAGATTCTTTACATAGCTCCACAAGCCTATTGATATATTTTTCATCAAGGTCAATTTCTTCACTTGCAGGTGCATAATGATAACTTGTTCCCTCATCTCTCACTGCCCTGTTAGGCAATATAATTGACGCCTCTTTTAAGTCTATAAGTACACCACATGAGCCAAAAGCTAATATATTTTTCGCTCCCATTGCAACCAAATCTTCACAAAGCACAATACATAAAGGAGCACCTATTCCGGTCAAAAACACTCCAATCTCCCTGCCATTTTTATTAACTTTATAAATAGGATGTTTTGTTATTTCAGTACCCTTTTTAAGCTCTTCATATTTATAATTTTTCAAAAAATAATCCATAATTTTGCTGTCAAAAAATATAACCACTGTTTCTGGCATGCCTTCTAATTTCGCCGACATGTCAGAAGGATTTATCACTGCATTTTTATCGTTATCAAAATTTAAAACCATAATTACTCCTTTAATTTAATCCAAATATTTTATTATCTCTGGAAACTCTTTATCATAACCTGTTACAGCTGTAAAGTGACCAGCTTTTTCAATTATAACTTTTTGTGCTTCTATTTCCTCTGCGAACTTGTCTAATAATCTAAAATCATAAATGTCAGTTGGCGAATAAAAGCAAATTCTACTTTTGGCATAATTTTTAAACTCAGATAAATTTTGAACAAAAAATGTCTTATTGATTTCTTCCCAATCGGGATGTTGCGAATTTGTATTACATTCATTGAAAGATACAACTCCAATAAACTTTGCAATCTTCAAATTGTTATCCATTAAATACCTTACTGAAAATATGCTACCGGTTGAATGTCCTATAAATACGCTGTCCTCATTGATAAATTGCTTATATTTATCAAACTCTTTCGCCCAACTTTGATAACTCATATTTTCAACTTCTGGAAGAGTTGGAGTATAGCAATTAAATCCCAACTTTTCTACATGTGACCTAATGAATTTATACCAATAATCATCAGCAGTGTTGCCAAGAGCATGCAAAACAAAATAATTTTTCATAGCTTTCTAATCCTCAAATTTATATTCTCTAACCTCACAATTTTGAGGGAAACTCTCAGGACATTTGTATAGTTGACCATGTTCTGGAAGTTCGTTGAAATAAAAATGTACAGCTCTACAAATAAAACCATGTGAAACAATCAAAACATTTTTATCACTATGTTTTTCTCGTATTTCTGATATCGCATTATGCACTCTGTCAAAAACTTCATCAATAGTTTCAAGACCTTTTATATTAAATTTAGGTTTTCTACTTAAAAAAACCTCATTAAGTAATTCGTCACTTATATCCCGACCTGCTAAATCACCCATCTTGCGCTCAACTAGCCTCTCGTCAAATACAACAGGTATATTTTGATCTAAGTTCAAACATTGAAGCGTATGCCTGGTCCTTAAATATGGAGAACAATAAATCAAGTCAATCTTTTTCCCAACAAACTGCTTTGAAGCGTTTTGGGCTTGCATTATTCCAATTTCATCAATGTCTTCATCAATCTCACCATTAAATTTATGAGCAACGTTCATTCCAGTTTGCCCATGCCTTATAAAATATAAACTCATCCTCTCGCCACTAATCCTTTTTAATATATTATAATAAAATAAAGTTCCAAAGTCAACCTGACTTTAAATAAAGAAGAAGTTCAACAAGAAAAAAGATACTTTTCAGTATCTTTTCTCTTATTTTCTAGATTTCGTTGCTGAGAAATAATCGCTATCCATAAGCAAGAATTCATCTCCATAGAGGTCACAAGAAGCCCTATCAACAACTTCCATAGTATCAAGATCAAGCACAAAGAAATTTAATCCTCTCTTATTTTTAGACATTTCCTGTCCATTAAATTGAACTGATGAATGGCAACCAGCTTTAAAACCTTTACTAACAATGTCAATTTTAGTGTCAGTATTTGGGATTTCATAAATCATCTCTATCGTATTAGGCGAACTCTTTTCAGTTCTAAAATCATTTTTAGTGTCTATTATAGCAACAAAACTTTCACGGAATTTAATATTAAACTTGATTTTTAAGATGTTTCTATTATAATAATATTTTAATCTTTTAGATGCGTCGT
>CARBWQ010000161.1 GCA_948949055.1 uncultured Eubacteriales bacterium
CTAATGAATTTTTAAATGCTTCTTTATCTGAGAGATAATAGCCTTTATAGCTTGTCATAAAGAGATTTTTAAAATCGGTTTCAATTTTTAAAAATTGCTGGTCAAGGTAAAATGCTGTTGCCTCTGGCAAAGCATTATCTGTACCTACATTTGCTGCAAGATTTAAATCTTTATCAAGGTGATTTGCAAGAGAGTTTGCACAAGCATAAACCTTATCTATAAAGTCTGCAATAGCTCTTCTATAATTATAGAAATAACCATTGTAAATTTCATAATATATAGATGTGTCAGCCTTTATTTCTACAATCTTTTCATGCTCAACCTTCATTGTTTGATAACTCTTTTTCATAGCAGTGACAGATTCATTTAAAGATTTGAAATTGGTCTTTACTTTTGACGCTTCAAGCTTTGGATAATAAGTTTTAATAAAACCTATTCCAGCTCCTACAAGAGCACTATAATGCTGATATCCTACAAGTTCATCTTTCTGACCTTCTTTGTAGCCAATGAAATGTAAAGCATAACTTGATGTAATACCTAGATTTGTCTGATAAACAAAGGTTGATCTGTCTTCCTCAAAAGTTTTCATAGTTTGGTCAAAGTTTTTAAATACATCTGCACTAGATGATTTAGAACCACACCCAAAAAGAACGAGTCCAGATAAAGAAATGATTAAAGCAAGAAGGATAGGTAAAATAATTCTTTTCACTCTCATTTTACACCTCCTAAAAAGTTCTTGATAGCATTTTCAATATTACCAGCAGTGTCATTTCCCCATTCAAAAGTATAATCAAAAGTATACTTATCATCTGTAAAGCTTACTTTCGAAATGATTTTGGTTAAGTCATTTTCGCTATACTCAGAATAAAATCTATTTACCATGTCAAAGCTGTTTTTTACACTATTGTCAAAATAATAGGTGTAGATTGGAGATTGATCACTTTTTAAATATTTCTTTATAAAGTCATTTAAATAACTAACTTTGTTTCCACCAGTATAATAATTAGTTGCAAGAAGAGAACCTTTTTTATCAATATCATTTATATCTTTGTAATCATCAATAATCACAACTAGAATATCATTGATAGTGTTTAAAATAACTTTTGTCGCTACATTATTTTCAAGAGTATCACCCATAGAGCCCAAATAACCTTTGCTTAATGCTGAAATGGCTTTTTGATTGTAACTGAGCCATGAAATAAACTCACGTCTAAAATCAACAATAGTATTTCTAAGCTCATCAGTATCTCTTGCAATCTTACGCATATCTTCCAAAATAGAATTAATCTTAGATTGACTTTCTTTTGCACTATTAAGATTATTTTTGATTGATTTGTAATTTTTCTTTAAGTTTTTATTGCTATTGGCATAGATAATGTTTGAGTTGTAAAATTCAAGTATATCACCGACATTATTGATTACGATTTTAGTATTCTTTAATTCGGCGTCATAGTGGCCATACTTTGTGCCTGTTTCCACTTTATTAATCATATCATCAAAACTTTCTATCTCTCGATTAGAAGTCAAAAGCCTTGAATGAGTTGTCCTATTTAATGTTTGAACTGCATTGTATGTGTTTGGAGGTATACAAAGTAGAACTACAACAACTACAATAGCAACTAGGACGATAAGAGCAATAGCGATTAGCCATTTTTTACCTCCACCCGTTGAGTAGCCTTTTGAATTACCTTTACTTGCCATTCCAACCTCCTTTAAAATATTAAATATAGAAATTAGCCTTAAAACTCTCCTACTAATAATTGGTTATGGTTAACAAATGCCATTATGGCAATTTGAAAATATTATATTTCATATATTTTAATAATAACTCATTTTTTCACTCTATTCAAGTGATTTTGTAAATAAAATAAATTTTTTGATTTTTTTGTGCTAATTAATCGTCAAAAACATCTACATCACCCAAATTTTCGACAGGTGTTTCTTCTATTTTATCAAAATCTACACTTTCTTTTTTCTTAAATGTATTTACCTTTTCACCAATATTAACAAACGTAGTGTACTCGCCAATCCAGCGAAGTTTAACCGTACCAGTTCCACCATTTCTATGTTTTGCGATAATAAGTTCAACCGTACCAGGTTCATCTTCTTGTGCGACATCGTTGTATTTCTCAGGATTATATAAGAATAAAACAATATCGGCATCTTGTTCAATCGCACCAGAATCTCTAAGGTCGGAAAGCATAGGTCTATGGTCGCCTTGTCTGCTTTCAACTCCACGAGATAACTGAGAAAGTGCAATAATAGGAATATTAAGTTCCTTTGCTGCAATTTTGAGGTTTCTTGAAATATCGCTGACCTCGTTTTGACGAGTATCACTCTTTCTATCACTGACCGAACTCATAAGCTGAACATAGTCGATCATGACAACATCAAGTCCGTCTTTCGCTTTAAGACGTCTACATTTTGTAAGAATATCGGCAGGAGTAGTAAGCGAACTATCGTCAATGTATAATCCACTTGCTTCAAGTTTTTTGGCAGCAGTCCAAATTCTCTTCCATTCCTCGCCGTCCATTGAACCATTTAAAGCTCTTGACATAGGCACTTTTGCAAGAGAACAGATAGCTCTTTGCATAAGCTGATCTCTACTCATTTCAAGCGAGAACACAGCACAACGTTTGCCCTGCTCTACGGCTGCATTAACTAAAATGTTCATAGAGAAAGAAGTTTTACCAATACCAGGACGGGCTGCGAGTAAGATTAAGTCACTATTTTGCAAGCCATTTGTAATCTTATCAAAATCAGTATAACCTGTTGGAATA
>CARBWQ010000162.1 GCA_948949055.1 uncultured Eubacteriales bacterium
ACTATCATAGGAAGTCCCTTATTGATCATTTCAGTAGCACTTGTCCCTCCGAATTTATTGATTATAAAATCAGAAGCCGACATATATAAAGGAATATTATTTGTAAAGCCAACGTTTACAACTTTAATTCCATCATCAAATTTCATATGCTCAACTTTTTTGAAGCTTTTTTTGTTCTTTCCATTGATCATTATAATTTGAACTTCTCTGCCTTTGACAGAACGAATTAAATCTTTAAAAATTCTAAAACCACCACTCCAATATCCACCACCAAACATAACCATAATGGTTGGTAAAGTTTCATCAAGACCTAGTTCACGCCTAGCAACAAGCCTATCAACTTCATCTAGTGATCTTTCATCAACAGGTAATCCAACAGGCAATAATTGACCCAATGTAAAACCTTCTTTTAAGCATTCATCTATAAAATCTTCATTTGGAATAGCAAAGTAATCTACACCAATTGCAGCCTCCCAAAAAGGAGAATTTACATAATCAAGATTTGATACAATGACTTTGCAAGGCAAGTCATAGACAAGTCTTAAATCTGTAATAGCAATAGCAGGATAGAAATGGGTGCAATAAACGACATCAGGCTCAAACTCTAAAATTTCTTTTAGAACTCCATCAACAGTAGAAAGAGAAGTACCCTGAGCTGCACAGCGATACCGACATTCTGGCTTTGATTTTTTATAATGATTATAAAACATATCATAAGACAAAGGTGCTCTACTTACAGCAAAATTATAGCCACCATCAGCAAGCCAAGTAAAAAGCCAGTTTGAATAGCTTTGAAGTAAATCTACCACCTTAATTTCCAAATTATTATCAATGCTTAAAAGTTTATTTTTCATGCTATTGGCACAGGCATTATGCCCATTTCCAGCAGTAACAGTAAAAATTAAAACCTTTTTCATAAATTCCTCTTGTTTTTTAAAAGCTACGGCAACTGCCGACACAAAAATATTTTAGCATATACAAAAATAAAATGCAATAAATTTAATGCAAAAAAATAATGAATATCTGCTCAAAATATTATGTTTTTTTGTCAAAAATAAGTATAATTTATTTTGTAGATTTTTTATTTTTAATATCAAAATAAAAAAATGGCTATTCAGCCTTTTTTATAGAGCGAATAGCAACCAAGGAGGAAAAATGGAACATTCACAATCAAAAATAGGGTTTAATAGTGCGTTATATTTAAAAAAACAAAGTGAACGCATACTTGAACGTATAGAACGTTTTGACAACAAACTCTATCTTGAATTTGGTGGAAAACTTTTTGATGATCTTCATGCTAGCAGAGTTTTACCTGGTTTCGAACCCGACATCAAAACAAAACTTTTAATCACTTTAAAAGACAAAGCTGAAATTGTTTTTTGCATTTCGGCAGGCGACATTGAAAGAAACAGAATAAGAGCTGACCTTGGTCTAAGTTATGATAATGAAGTTTTAAGATTGATTGACAGTCTACGAGGACTTGGGCTATTTGTTTCTAGTGTTGTCATCACCCTTTTTAAAGGTCAACCAAGTGCTATAAAATTTGGACAAAAACTGGAAATGCATGGTGAAAAAGTTTATTTTCACAGCTATACAAAAGGCTATCCAAGTGATGTAGATACAATCGTTTCAGATGAAGGTTATGGAATGAATCCATATATTGAAACTTCAAGACCACTTGTAATAGTCACTGCTCCCGGCCCTTCAAGTGGAAAACTTGCAACATGCCTAAGCCAGCTTTATCATGATTACAAAAAAGGAATAAGAGCAGGCTACGCTAAATTTGAAACCTTCCCAGTATGGAACTTGCCATTAAAACATCCAGTAAACATTGCATACGAATCGGCAACTGCTGACCTAAAAGATATAAACCAAATTGACCCATACCACTTTAATGAATATGGAGTGTTAACGGTAAACTACAATCGTGACATAGAAGTTTTCCCTGTACTAAAAAACATTCTTAAAAAGATAACAGGCGAAAATATTTACAAGTCACCTACTGACATGGGTGTAAATATGGTTGCCAGTGCAATAACAAATGAAGATGTAGTAATTGATGCAGCAAAAAGAGAGGTTGTAAGACGCAATTTCAGAGCTGAATGTGATTATAAACGTGGACAAATAAGTTTCGATACATTGGAACGTACTCGTTATCTCATGTCAGAACTTGATATCAAAGACGACTATCTTGACGTTGTGCCAGTTGCCAAGACTGCAAGCAAAACAAGTGGTTATCCATGCCTTGCAATAAAACTTGATAATGGCGAATTTGTTTGGGGCAAAAATAAAACTGTAATCTCAGCAAGTGGCGCTGCCGTTCTAAATTCACTCAGAAGCCTTGCAGAATTAGATGATTGTTTTGATATCATTTCAGATGACATCTTAATGCCAATCATTAAATTAAGGAAAAATAGTCTTCATACCAACAGCCAAGTTCTATCACTTGACGATGTACTTGTTGCATTGTCAATATCTGCAAGTAATAATGAAAAAGCTAAAAAAGCAATAGAAAAGTTGCCAGAACTTAAAGGTTGCGAAGCCCATGCTACTTTCATATTGCCACCAGCAGAAGAATTGACTCTAAAAAAATTAGGTATAAATGTAACCTGTGAACCTATCTTTTTGAACAACAATTTATTTGAAGATAAATGATAATTTAATTAAATCGACATGATTTTTAACTAAAAACATCAAAAAAACCTTAAAAATACAAAAAAGACTGCCAAAATGCAGTCTTTTTTTAGGT
>CARBWQ010000163.1 GCA_948949055.1 uncultured Eubacteriales bacterium
TTGACCTAATTGGCGTTTACCCATGAGTCTGTACACTAAAAGTACAATAAAATAAATTAAAATTGACCTTATAATAATTGTAAGCATAATTTATTTTGTGCAAACTCACAAAATTATACATTTTTCTTTTTAGATATCAAACAAATCTTTATTTCTAAAAGTAAAAAAGCCATTAAACATTCTTTTTAACATTTCTTTTTAATCTAAGCTTTGGAAGATTTAACCTCTTTTTCGCTATAATCATAAATGCTCGCAAATCAAATAGGTTCATAACGGAAGCTAACATGACAAAACTTGTAACGCTCGTTATTCCTCCGAGAATTAGCGTGATAAATAGAGGGAATACATATTCGGCAAGACTGACAACAAAGGAAGTTAAGGCAGAGCAAGGAATAATCAGTAAAAAAATCTTTAAAATCTTTTTTGTTAGTTTAAGGTCTGCTTTTACATGTTTCTTAATTAATAAGAAATTCAAAGTGGCAACTATGAGATAATCAATTCCCATTCCCCAAACAAGAGCGTTTATTCCAAGGAATTGTGGTAATATCCACAAAGAAATAAACATTGCAATTCCACCAATACCAAAATTTATGAAAGATCGTTTTTCAAGTCCTAATGAGTTCAAAAGTGCTGAGGTAATATTTGTCAAACCAAGAGGCAATAAAACCCAACCCGATGATTGAAGTAATGTTCCACTCATAATATTATCATATAGAAACAAACCTATTTGTTCACCCATTCCTATAAAGATAGGTACAAACATTGCAGAAATGAAAAGTGCAAAATATATAGAAGAAGATACCCTTTCTTGTACATGCTTTTGATTGTTCTGTGCTACTGCCGTTGAAATATCAGGAACAAGAGCAGTTGAAAGAGAACCTATTATTGTAGTAGGAATAAATAAAAGTGGCATTGTCATACCAACAGCCACACCGAAAAGGCTCATTGCCTGCGAATTAGTATAACCAATCGCCTGCAATCTTGCAGGTACAATAAAAGCAATAAGTGGTTGAGCGAAAGAGCCAACTACTCTCATCATTGTAATAGGCGTTGACTGTTTAACTAGTGGTCTAAATTGATCTTTTTTAGCCTTCCCAAGTTTTCCACCATAGTAAAAGAATAATAGAAGAACATAAATCATTGACATAAAACAAGCCAGTGTCATAGTCCAACCTATGTTAAGAGCATTTTTCATTGCCGAATAGGAAGTTGAAATAAAAAGAACACCTAAAATTATTCTTACTACCTGCTCATAAAATTCAGTTACACATAACGCAAAATAGTTTCCTCGTCCCCATAGCGCACCACGAAATACGCTATAAACAGCTGAAAAAATTAAACTTGGTAGCATTACAATCAAAATCATTATACAACCTTCATTTGTGAGAAGTTTTGCAAAAACGCTTTTAAAGGCTAGTACAACTAGACATAAAATAATAGACAATATTGTTCCATAGATAAGGGCAACTGTTATTAAAGATGCCTCTTTTTTGCCTTCCTTATTGGCATAATAAGTTGCACCCATACGAGAAATAACAAGGGGTAGTCCACTTGCAATTATAGTCATCAGCACCATAAACACAGAAGATGCAACTTGATATAATCCCACACCCTCAGCACCAACTACACGTGATAAAATAATTCTAAACACAAATCCTAACAAGCGTGTCAAAAATGAAAATATAGTAATAAGTGCAACAGTTTTAAATAATGATTTCATATCTCTCTCCACATATATGTTATTAAAGAAGAATACAATTTAATACAAAAGGAGTTTATTTATGAAAAAACAATTAAATAAAATTTATATAATTGAAAAAAATGATAATTTAGAAAAAATAGCAAAAAAATACAAAAAAAATCAGCTGGAAATATTAATAAAAAATAATTTAACACCAAATATGATAAAAAAAGGAAGAATTTTAGTTTTAAATTAAAACTATTTTTCTCCCCTTAAAAATAGGCTGAAAAAATATATAAAAAATAATTAATTATAATTTTTCTTCATTTTTCTTTCTTTTTTTAAATAAATTTTTAATAAAATCTTCAATTTTCTTATTATATTTGCTTGAAAGATAAATTAAAATTATTGATGCAATTATAATTATTGCCCAAACAATAAGTCCCCAGCCATGATATGGTATAACTTCGCCACTTGAAAGATAACTCACAAGAAAAATACTGATTGGTCTGGTTATAAGCTGAGTAACCATAAAGAATGTCCAGCTCATTTCTGTAAGTCCTGCGACCATACATAAAACATCATCAGGGAAAAATGGCAATATCATCATTACAACAAAGGTGTACTTGCAGTTGCTAAGAAAAGCGCTCCACTTTTTCTCTGCGTCTTTGCCAACCATAAAAACTACAAGTTTTTTACCAAATACCCTGCCTAAAAAGAAAGCTAATGCACTTCCAAGAAGTATACCTGCAATTGACAATAGTCCTGCTTCAAAAGGACCATAAATAAGACTTCCTGCAATAATTAAAATTGGAGATGGCAATGGCAAAAAAGTCACCTGCAAAAACTGCAAAAATACAAATGTAAAGCGTCCCCAAAATCCAAGTTCTAAAATTATCCCCTGCAACTTATCTACCGAATTAAGTTTTTCCCAAAGTCCGGTTATATTCAAAATAAAATACATCAGTCCCAAAACTAACGCAATAATCACAATAACAAGCAAGCTTCTAAATATTTTTTTTGAAAGTGACATATTCACTACTTAGTATAAATTAAA
>CARBWQ010000164.1 GCA_948949055.1 uncultured Eubacteriales bacterium
CAAGCTGGATGCCAACTCAGCTAAATCCGTTGTGGAAAATGCTTTGTTATTATTTCCTAATTTCATGTATTATTGTGGGTTTAAATTTGATTTTTGGAATAGCTACAAAACAATTTAGTTTGTTTGCAACTACACTTATTTTGCCTTTAATATTGGCGATTGTAATAATTCCTGGAAGATATTATTTAAAACGTATTTTATTAATTAAGTATTGGCATTAAAAAAAAGACATCGAGAAATTCGATGTTCTTTTTTATATTGTCCTCGTCTTTCTAAACATAGAAATAAATAGGTCGATAAATAAGAATGCTATTATAATGATAAATGATATTATGAGTATATAGGAAATTGAGTTTGTGAATATTGTACAAAGAAGAGTTATGGCTGATGTTGAAATTAATGTTCCAATGGCAATAGTCAAAAAGCTATAATTTAAATTTAAACTGCTTAAACCGGCAATCAAACTTCCTGTCCAAACACCTGTTAATGGTAAAGGAACAGCTACAAAACCAGCGAGAGCGAGATATTTCTTAAAATTGCTTGTTTTATTTTCAATTAAAGAACTTTTAGCATTATACCTATTAAAGAATCTAGAAGTTAAAAATCCTGTTGTCTTACCTTTAATTTTTCTAGCAATTATCATAATTAAATAACTTGGCAATAGAGAACCAACTAATGATAAAGCAAGAGCTGATATTGGAGAAAGAGCATTACTGCCCCATATTGCACCATTCATAGCAAGTGGAATTGCAATTTTACTTTCAAGAGTTGGAAAAATTGCGATAAGCATAACAGCCAACCAAACACAATTTTCAAAATTATCTGTGAAAAAATTAATTATCGAATCCATACATTATAAATGTATTTACTTAGCAAAAAAAATATTCATAAGAAAGAAAAAATAGCACTTATAATAGTACTATTTTTTTTAAATTATTTTGCAGTTTCTGTAAAACGTTTCTCTCTAATAACAACTACCTTTATTTGACCAGGATATTGCATTTCTTGTTCAATCTTTTTAGATATATCCTTTGCAAGGAATAAAGCGTTGTTGTCATTGATTTGGTCAGGTTTAACAATAATTCTTACTTCCCTTCCTGCTTGAATAGCATAAGATTTTTCAACCCCACTGAAACCATTGCAAATTCCTTCTAATTGTTCAAGACGTTTGATATAGTTTTCAAGACTTTCTCTTCTTGCGCCAGGTCTAGAACTTGAAATAGCGTCTGCTACTTGTACAAGGATAGCTTCCACTGAATTGTAAGGAACTTCGCCATGGTGAGCATGAATACAATGAATAACTTCTTCTGATTCTTTATATTTTTTTGCAAGGTCTACACCGATTGAAACGTGTGTTCCGTCAACTTCATGGTCAAGAGCTTTGCCGATATCGTGAAGTAAACCACCTCTCTTTGCTACTTGGACATTTGCTCCAAGTTCGGTAGCTAATAGTCCGGCAATGATAGATGTCTCAACACTGTGTTTTAAACAATTTTGTCCATAACTTGTCCTATATTTAAGTCTACCTAAAACTTTAACTAATTCTGGATTAAGATTAAAAATTCCTACATCGTTGCAAGCACTTTCACCTGCTTCTTTAATAATTTTTTCTACATCCTTAGATGCTTTTTCAACGATTTCTTCAATTCTTGTTGGGTGAATTCTTCCATCTACAATAAGCTTTTCAAGGCTCATTCTTGCTATTTCTCTTCGCACTGGGTCAAAACTTGAAATAGTAATTGTTTCAGGTGTATCATCAACTATAAGTTCCACCCCTGTAACACTTTCGATTGCACGGATATTTCTTCCTTCACGTCCAATAATTCTTCCTTTCATTTCATCATTTGGAAGAGCGACTGATGTAACTGTAATTTCAGAAGACAGGTCTGTTGCACATTTTTGGATAGCTCCCACTACAATATTTGTGGCTATTTTATCTGCATTTTCTCTTGCTTCATCTTCAATTTGTTTTACAAGAATGCCTGCATCTTTTTTAGCTTCATCAGTGATATTCTCTATCAAAATATCTTTTGCTTCTTTTTTAGATAGACCTGAAATCTTTTCAAGCTTTTCAGTCATTTGTTCCTTTATTTCATCTTGTTCTTTAATCTTATTCGCAAGAGTGATTTTTTCATTTTCTAAACGAGATTTCTCATTTTCTATTTGTTCACTTTTGCTATCGAGTAAAGTTTCTTTTTTTGTAAGATATTCCTCTCTTTGGTCTAATCTTTCTTCTTGTTTTTGAATTTCTCCTCTTCTTTCTTTGGCTTCTGAATTTGCTTCATCTCTTATTTTTTGAGCTTCTTCTTTTGCCTCTAAAAGTGATTCTTTTTTTATGCTCTTCGCTTCTGCGTACGCCTCTTCAATTATTTTAACAGCATTAGATTTACTTTTACCAATTTTTTTGCTTGCAAGTAGATTGTAAACTATAATACCTAAAATTGCACCGACTATAAGTGCAATTACACCACTAACTACTCCGGCCGTAACAGCAGCATTGCATATTATGCTTAAACTGCTCATATTTTCCCCTTTTAATAGATAGAGATTTCCCTATCAAATAAAATTATAATATATTTAAATTATATTGTCAAATAAATGAAAGGACAAAAAATGTGTTATTGATATTTTTTAAAAAAATACACCTTATTATAGATGTATTTTTGTTTTTAAAAGTTAGATTTGGAAAGATCGTAACCAGCCATATATTCTTCTTTAAAG
>CARBWQ010000165.1 GCA_948949055.1 uncultured Eubacteriales bacterium
TGAAGCATAAAGCTCTTGCCAGTATCAACATAGAATTTCAGCTGTTCTTTTATTGACATAGGTGTATTGTCAACAGTGACGCCAAATGAGTTTTTAGCAAAATTGCTAGAAGGCTTGACGGTTTCTTTTTTTATAATTTCAATTTCTTTTTCATCAAAAATTTCTTCTAAGAAACCACCATTTGTAAAATCTCCACCATGATCTCCATTAAATTCACTGCCAAGAGGTGAGATAACATTATGGGCATTCAAGCTGTTTAAATAGGCTCTTGCAGTACTGTTTATCCAAAGTTTATGGCTATCTCTCAGTTGTATATTTGTTTCTTGTACATGAAAAGGAATTCCTGAGATAATAGCTTGGGCAGTTTGGACATCAATGTACTTAGCAGAGCCATTGCCTTGTGGATTTATATGTGTAGGTAAATCTTCCCAGTTACGTATACGCCATTTTATGGGATTGACTTTTACCCAGTAGTAGTTATTTTTAACAGAAGTATTGCCTAATAAACGGGGAGCTAGGAATAAATCACTATTAGCAGGATTAGTATGATTTTTTGTCATTACATATTTTTGACCATTATAGACATACTCTTCATTTGTTTCAAATGTTTGTGAATCTTTAATATATCTTCCTATATAGTATTTTCCAGTTTTCTTGGCTGTTCTTTCAAAATCTTTATAAGCTGGTAAATAAATTATTTCATCAGGGAATTGTCCCAGTTCTATATAATAATAAGAATCATCTGAATTGTTAGAGATCTTAATTTCAAGCTCATTATTTAAACTTAAATGCATACATGGAGATATGGCACAATTTTGATCAGTGACAGGAGTTTCATATATTTGGTCTTGGTCTTTAATTATTTCGATAGAACAAAATGTAGACCTTGCATCTCTTAACATTTGTTTTTTAGAGTAGAGAGGGTCGAGAAAAGCACCATTTAGTACTGCATAATCCGAAACGGGCATTTTTTTTCTTCCTGCAACTAAATAATCAAAACAACTTTCAATAAAAATTCTATCGGTAGTTCCAAAAGTGCCAGCTCTGTTACCTTTTTGATTTGTATTTTCTAATTTTACTGGCAATATTAAACTTTTATAGTAATCGTTCATCTTATATCCTTTTACATTATTATATCATAATAAAATTTAAAAATCAATATGGGGACATATAAATTTGGGGATTATAGTAATATTCTACTTTGACTTTTTGTATATTTAATTAGGACAAGCTTTTGTCAGATTTTATATGGAGGCTAGATGTCAATAGTAGTTTTAGTTGTACTAGGACTTGTGCAGGGGTTATGTGAATTTTTACCAATTTCTTCAAGTGGGCATCTTGTACTTTTATCAAGGGTTTTTGGAGTTGAAGATAGTCTTTTTGTGAGTATTATTTTGCATGTTGCAACCCTTCTTTCCTTGGTTGTTGTGATGCGTAAGGAAATTTTCTATTGCATTAGACATCCCTTTTCAAAGCAGTCTATGAGTATAGTTATAGCAACAATTTTTACCTGTATTGTAGCAATAATTTTAATGCCTTTTATAACTGCCTCTTTTGAAGGTGCTATGCTTCCTGTTGCCTTTTTTGCAAGTGCCGTTCTATTAATGCTATCTCAAAAGCTGTCAAAACAGGGTGGGGAGATAAATTATAAAAGGGCAGGAATTATTGGACTAGCCCAAGGACTTGCTATCTTTCCCGGTCTTTCGCGTTCGGGTACGACCATAGCATCTGGACTTTTAGCTGGTGGAGATAGAGAAGAGTGTGCTAAGTTTTCATTCTTAATAAGTTTACCCATTATTTTAGGTTCACTTTTACTTGAAATAGTAAAAATTTCAACAAGTGGAGAAAGTATATCAGTAAACTGGGTTGGACTTGCACTTTCTTTCATAGTAGCATTTATAGTTGGAGTTTTAACTATAAAATACATGTTGAAACTGACGCAAAAACTGAACTTTAAATATTTTGCAATTTATCTTATTTTAATTGTCATAGTATCGGCAATTGTGATATGGTATTAATGTTAAAAAATGTGATAAAATATATTAATTAAATCAAAACAACAGAATTTGACAAAAATTTCTTATTAAAAGGATGTGTTTGTGAAAAGTTATCATAATAAGAGTATAGATCAAACTTTAATTGATTTTAATGTTTCACCCAAAGGTCTTAGCGAAAATGAGGTTATTTCGAGGGAACTAACTAAAAATAATGATGATAATAAACTTAAAAAGCATGGCATTGTTAGTAGGTTTTTTGAGCAGTTTCATGATCTTATGATAATCATTCTTTTGCTTGCTTCGGCAGTTTCAATTGTGATAGGAATTGTTGAAAAGACGATGGGTGAAATTGTTGACGGACTTATAATTTTGTTTATTGTGCTTATGAATGCGATTTTTGGCGTTGCACAGGAATATAAAGCTGAAAAATCACTTGAAGCACTAAATAAACTGACGCAACCTGAATGTTTTGTTATAAGAGATGGCAATCTTAAAAAAATAAATACGAAGGATCTTGTGCTAGGTGACATAGTTGTACTTGAAGCAGGCTCGATAGTCCCAGCTGATTTAAGGCTGATTGAATGTCATCAGCTTAAAATTGATGAGTCTTCTCTTACCGGCGAAAGTTTAGATGTTGAGAAATTTGCACAAGGAGTTTATAAAGAGGACACTCCACTTGGCGAACGCAAAAACATGGCATATAAAGGCTCAAC
>CARBWQ010000166.1 GCA_948949055.1 uncultured Eubacteriales bacterium
TTATAGAACTCTTGATAGAAAATATTGGCAATAAATGTCGAACAAATTGAAAATATATTATTAAAATAGCTAAATAGGTTAAAAATGTTGCTTAAAAATAGTCAAAAGTGCTAAAATGTATGGAAACATAAGATTAAAAGGAATGCAAATGAGTGATTTAAAATGTCTTATAATATTTTTATCCCAGTTTGACCTTACTATTTCTAAGATGAAACAAATTTTAGACGAACTTGGAGATAAAGCTACAATTGATGGCTTTAAAAAGTCAAAACTTGTTAAAAATAATGTGTTGTCAAAAGAAAACTTTGATAAAATGGTTAGAGATGCCGATGAAAAATTGGTGCGTACCTATTGTCTTAATCTTCAAAATAGAGGAATTAATATTGTTACAAAGTTTGATGAAGATTATCCAGAAAAGTTATTTGACCTTGATGACGCTCCTTATATTCTTTATTATATGGGAGATATTACCATTGCAAATCTACCTTCACTTTCAGTTGTTGGGACGAGAAAACCTACTAGTTATGGAAGAATGGTGACTGAAAGAATCGTCCGTGATGTTGCGAGTGCAGGAGTGGTAATTGTAAGTGGACTTGCTTATGGTATAGATTCAATTTCACACAAGAAGTGTCTTGAAGTAGGTGGTAAAACTATTGCTGTCTTAGGTGGTGGATTTGATCATATATATCCAACAGAACATTATAATCTTGCCATGGAAATTGCTCAGAAAGGATTACTCCTCAGTGAATACCGACCTAAACGCTCGGCTACAAAGTATTCTTTTCCACAAAGAAATAGAATAATTGCCGGGATAAGCGAAGGTACACTTATTACTGAGGCAAGTATAAAGAGTGGCACTATCCATACAAAAGAATTTGCACTTGAATATGGTCGAAATATTTATTCGGTGCCGGGTAATATTGATAATGTAAATAGCGAACTTACAAATGAAATTATTAAGCGAGGTCATGGATCATGCGTGACAAAAAGCGAAGATATTTTAAAAGATTATCAAGTAAGCAAAAATAATAATACTCAAACAAATATAGAAAATGTTGATGAAAATGAAAAAGTTATTCTAGATGCACTTGCAAATGGAATGAAAAGCATAGATGACCTTACAAGGGAAACCGGATTAAGTATAAATGTGTTTAATACATCTATTACAACCCTTGAAATTAGAGGACTAATTAGACGAATGCCGGGTGGGGTTATCGCCTTAAACTAAATGGAGGAAAAGATTGAAATTAGTAATTATTGAATCACCTTTTAAAAGAGAAGCATTAAAAAAATATCTAGGACCTGGATATGAAGTTTTTGCTACAAAAGGTCATATAAGAGATTTACCTCAAAAGAATTTTGGAATAGATTTAAAAAACAATTTTGAGCCTAAATATGAGATTGTTCCAGATAAAAAAGAACTTATTAAAGAATTAAAATCAAAAGCCGAAAAATCAGAAGAAGTTTTAATCGCAACCGACCCCGATCGTGAAGGGGAGGCAATTTCTTGGCATGTTGCCAATATATTAGGGTTTGAGCCAGACAGGAATTGTCGTATAGAGTTCAATGAAATTTCTAAAAAGGCAGTTACAAAAGCTCTCGAAAAGCCAAGAAAGATTGATTTAAAACTCGTAGATGCTCAGCAAGCAAGAAGAGTTCTTGATAGGCTTGTGGGTTATAAAGTATCTCCAATTATTTGTAAGAAAATCGCACCTAAACTTAGTGCTGGTCGTGTTCAATCAGTCGCATTAAAGTTGGTTGTTGATAGGGAAATAGAAATTGAGAACTTTGTTCCAGAAGAATATTGGACTGTAAATGCTCTTCTTAAAAAGGGTGCAAGCCAAGTTAAAGCATCACTTGCAACTTATAAGAAAAAGAAATTTGTTCCTAAAAATAAAGAAGAGGTTGATAAACTTTTAGAAGAAGTTAAAGATAAGGACTTTTTAGTTAAAGAGGTTAAAAAATCTAAAACTAAATCTCATGCTCCTGCTCCTTTTACAACAAGTACAATGCAACAAGATGCCCTTAACAAATTGGGTATGAGTCTTGCTAAAACTTCATCAGCTGCACAACAACTTTATGAAGGCGTTGATATAAAAGGCGAGGGCAAAATTGCTCTTATTACCTATATTCGTACCGACTCAGTCAGAGTATCAACTGATGCTCAGAATGCTTGTAGAGAATATATTAAAAATAAATTTGGTGAAGATTTTGTGCCTGCAAAACCTAATATTTACCATACAAAAGATAGTGCACAAGACGCACACGAAGCCATTAGACCAATTACAATGGATATAACACCAGAAATGGCAAAAGAAACATTATCTAATGATAACTATCGTCTTTATAAATTAATCTATGAACGCTTTTTAGCAAGTCAAATGTCAGAAGCAGAATATGCCTCAGTTACTGTAAATTTTGATTGTGAAAATTATGGTTTTAAGGTAAGTGGAAAGACAATGGAATTCCCAGGATACACTAGTGTGTATAAAGAATTTGTTGAAGATGACAGCAAAGAGGGAATGGCAGGAAAACTGCCTAAACTTGAAGAAGGAGAACTTCTACCTTGTGAGAAAATCTTGCCAGAACAAAAGTTCACTAAGCCACCTTCAAGATACACAGAAGCAAGCCTCGTTAAAGCAATGGAAGAAAAAGGAATTGGCAGGCCTGCAACCTATGCAGCTACTATTACAAT
>CARBWQ010000167.1 GCA_948949055.1 uncultured Eubacteriales bacterium
GTGGCGACGATATTTTGGATAACACAGCAGTTCACCCAGAAAGTTATGATGCTACAAGAAAGCTTTTAAAACTATTTTGTTTGAGTGAAGAAGATGTTAAAAATGGTAATATTGCAAATCTTCCTAAACTTATCGAACTTAAAGGTGAAGAAAAAGTTGCAAAAGAATGTGAAATTGGTGTTCCAACTTTAAATGATATCACCAAAGAACTTCTTAAACCAGGTCGTGATATCCGTGAAAGTATGCCAAAACCAGTGCTTAGAAGTGATGTTATAACTATGGAAGACTTAAAAGAAGGTATGGTATTCTCTGGTGTCGTACGTAATGTAATTGACTTTGGTGCATTTGTAGATATTGGTGTTCACCAAGATGGACTTGTACACATAAGTCAAATATCTGATTCCTTTATTAAACATCCATCAGAAGCACTTAAAGTTGGTCAAAGAGTAGATGTTAAAATCCTCTCAGTAGACCTAAACAAAAAGAGAATTTCACTAACCATGAAAGGTATAGAAAAAGAATAAAAATAAATTTAGTTTTTCTTAACAATAAATTGAAAGATGGAAATATTAAATAATAAAAAGGAATTGCTATAAATTCCTTTTTGTTAAATTAGGGGTAAAAATGAGTAAATGTCCTTATTGTAACACTTCATACAATGAAATTCTACAAACTAGTTTTGTTGGTTGTAGTCGTTGTTATGAAGAAATTGAAGAGCTTAAATTGGCAATAAAAAAAATGTATGGCGATAAAACTCACAAAGGTAAACAGGTGGTAAAAGAAAATGGAAATATTTGATAATATTGCCATTTCTTCTCGAATAAGGCTTGCGAGAAATGTCGATGGCTTGAAATTTTATACTAAGCTTCAAAGTGATGTAGATGCAGACTATATTACTGGTTCTGTTATGAAAACTCTTGAAAAATTTGAAGTTTTCAATTTCTTTTCATTAAAAGAGCTTTCTTTAAATGAATGCAATGCTTTATTTGAACAACATCTCATAAGTCGTGAGCTTATTGAAAACAAGGATATTTCTGGCGTGGCTATAAGTGAAGATGAAAAAATTATCGTTATGATAAACGAAGAAGATCATATAAGAGAACAAGCTATCGAAAATGGTTTTAATTTATATAAGCCATACAGAAGGCTTACTCAAATTGATGATGAAATTTTATCTTCTCTTCCTATTGCTTATAATGATGAACTCGGTTTTATTACTGCATGTCCAACTAATCTTGGTACAGGCATGAGAGCTTCTGTTATGTTATTTTTGCCAGCGTGCGTAATTTCTGGCAAAATTGATGAAATTTATAGTAGAGCAAAAGAAAATGGCTTGACCATACGTGGAATTTATGGAGAAGGTAGCAAAGCTATTGGATATTTTTATCAGATATCTAATCAAGGTTCTCTTGGAATGGATGAAAATGAAATTATAGATAAAGTTAGCGAATTTATTTATTCTCTTTGTGGTGAAGAACGCGAAATGAGAGAGGCTCTACTTGAAGAGGATTATGATAAATATAGAGATATGACTTTGCGAGCTTTTGGTATTATTACAAATTGTTATTCGCTGGCAGAAGATGAAATGATGGAACTGCTTGCAATTGTGAAACTTGGTCAAGTTTTAGGCTTTATAGATATAAAATCTGATGAAAAGTTTCAAAAGCTCTTTTATGAGGGTGCAAGTGCAAATTTAGCAGAAATTTTTGAATTATTTGACAAAAAGAAGGAAAATATTATTAGAGCAGAGTATATATCTAAAAAGGTTAAAGAATTGGCACAAAGGAGGCTTTAATTATGAATTATCAATCTTCGTCTTTTTCAGATAACATTCAAAAGGTTATCAAAAATGCAAGTAAATTTGCGTTGAGATTTGGTTCAAACCTAATAGGTAGTGAACATATTTTGTATGGACTTGTAAGCGTAAAAGATTGTCTTGCAGCAAGGCTTTTAAATGAAGAAGGGGTCAATGAGGGAAATCTTTTCAGCTTTTTTGAAGAAAATGTTAGCATGGATGACATGTTTGGCGTGAGTGGTGGAGTTGAAATGACACCAAGAACAAAGGATTTGTTTAGAGTTGCTCAGCAGATTGCAGTATCTATGCGTCATGCCTTTTTGGGAACTGAACATCTTTTACTTGCGCTTCTTTCATCATCAGGAAGTGTTGCATATAGAATCTTAGTAGGTCAATATGGAGTTGATATTGAGTCGCTCAAAGCTAAGGTTATGTCCCACCTCAGTGTATTTTCTAAGGAAGAAGAACATAAAGAGCAACCACAAAACAATCAATCTGGAAGTACCTTGCCTGAAAAGCTTTTAGAAATGGGGACAGATATAACTTTAAAGGCAAAAGAACTTAAACTTGATCCTGTTATTGGCAGAGAGGAAGAGATTCAAAGAGTGGTAGAAATTCTATGTCGAAAGACTAAAAATAACCCAATTTTAATTGGTGAAGCCGGTGTTGGTAAAACGGCAGTCGTTGAAGGTCTAGCACAAGCCATTGTTTCAGGAGATGTTCCAGAAGTGCTAAAAGACAAGGTCATCTATTCGCTTGAAATTGGTGGACTTATGGCTGGAACTAAATATCGTGGTGCGATGGAAGAAAAGCTTAAAGACGCCATAGAAACTATTATTGAAAGTAAGAATATTATTGTTTTTATAGATGAAATTCATAC
>CARBWQ010000168.1 GCA_948949055.1 uncultured Eubacteriales bacterium
ATAGTGATAATTCAGAAAAATCGGTAAATGTAAAACGAGTTTTTAAAGACAAAATAACCAATATATATCTTTTATATATTTTTATCCAACAAATGGCTTACAACACTGCCCTAGGTTTACAAACTTTATTACTTAAAAATGTACTTGGCTTATCAATGCAAGTCGTATCTATATTTCTGCTCGTAGCTTCTATCTCTGGCGATACTTTTGGTTGTATTGCATTATACAAATTAAATTTTAAAAATGATTATATTTCCTATTCCTGCAAATTTGTATTAAGATTCATTGTATACATTCTCATTGTAATCACTGCAAATATTTATATTGCAATTGTTGCTATCTTTCTATCTTTATTTGTAAGTCGAGCTTGGGAAAATGTAAGTGATGGCGTTTATATCAATCGCGTAGCAAAAGAAGACCAACTATTTTTCAATAATATTCGATATGCTTTCAACAAATTAGGTTGTGCAATTGGTGTACTTATAAGTGGAGCCTTATTCAATTATGGATTACGAGCAATATTCGGTGTATCTTGCGCTATAATGCTAATATCTATATCTCTTGCGTTCACTCTAATTCACATGAGAAAGAAAGAGCAAAACAATATTAAGCAATAAATTTTAATTATTAGAATATTCATGTTTGCTATAATTAAATACAAAATAAAATTAATGGAGTAATTATTATGTATAAATTTTTATGTGTAGATTTTCAAAATGAATTTGCCAGCAAAAATGGCAAGTGGTATAATGGTGGGAAAAGTATCGATTTCATAAATCAAACACTATCACCATATTTAGCAAAAAAAAGTTTAAGGGTTGACGAAATTATTTCCGATTATAGACCACCAAGAAATAAGGATTCAGGAATTGGATGTATTCCAGGAGAATTTGGATACCAGTCAGCCCTGCCTGATGAGATAAGAAACAATGATCCATGGATTAAATGTATGAACAGTCCAGTTTGGACAAGAAAGAATATTGGCAATAAATTTAAAAAGCCTGGTTTACCCTACCAAAATACAAGAGCATTTAATAATTGGTTGAAATCTAAGTTTGGAGAGCCAAATAATAATTTAACAATCATACTTTTTGGTTTAACCCTCGACTGTTGTGTCCTTGCAACTGCACAAGAACTTTATTGGCATGGATATAATTTTAAGATTTTAGTTGAAGCAACTGATGTCATGCCCAATAAAGACCAATTAAAGATTAAGAATCAAATAATAAATGGTGAAGTTCTTAATCATTGGCTTAATTTTATAACTTTTGAAGAACTTATAAAACAGCTATAAATACTATATATAGTAATATGTCTAACAAACTTCTTACTAAATATTGCAATAAAGGAGAAATTATGAAAAGAGAAATGAGAGCAATGACTCATGAAGAATTTACTAAACATATTGAAAATCTATATAAAGGTTTAGATGAATTTTTAAATAAACAAAACTTAAAAGTCGACTATATTGTACCCGTTTTAAGAAGTGGTGCCGTACCTGCTGTCTATCTTGCAAACAAACTAAACATAGTAAAGTTTGCCCCATTCCAAGTAAAGCATATAACTTATGAGGACAAAAAGGAAACTATTGAAATTATATTTAATCCACTCAAAGCATTAAACATAGAAAAAGAAAGTCCTATATTTTTAATTGTAGAAGGCACTCATTCTTCTGGAAAAAGTGTAGAACTTTGCATTGATGAAATTTTAAAACACTATCCTATCGCAAAAATTCTATATGTTTGCATCACAAAAAATTATGAAAGCAAATCATTTAGCGACAAAGTTGTTTATGAAAATTTCGCATGCCAAAAATCCGAAACACTAACCGAAGAAGAATGTAAAAAACTAGGCATTGAACACTTAGACGCTATTTATCCATGGGAAACATTTGAGGGAGAGCAAAACCACCCTGACGATTTAGAAAAGAACATTTTCTTTTAAAAAAATGCTAGTTAACTAGTAATCTATTAATAATTGTGTTTTTAAACAAATTTTCATATTCTTTTGCTATATCAAGCCATGTTTTACCTTTTATTTCGCCTACCCTTTTACAAACATAATCATAAATAGTCTTATTATTAATTATCTCATTTATTCTTTCGGCATAATCTTTTATATTATTTTTAGATATAAAGCCTGTTACATCATTTATAATTCTCTCGCTAGCACCAAAACCTTTTATAGTTAATGATGGAGTGCCCATATTAGCAGCTTCGCACACCACCAAACCATCAGTATCTAATGTTGATGGAAATAAAAATAAAAATGAATCTTGATAAAATTCTGCAAGTTTATTTCTGTCAGAAATAAAACCAGCAAAAATAACGTTTTCAATTAAATCTTCTTTCTTAGCTAATTTGATTAATTGCCTTTTGTGATAGCCCTCACCTACCAAAACAAATTTGAAATTTTTTATGTTATATTTTCTTTTCAATATGCCTAAACTTTTTAAAGAAAATTGAACTTCTTAGCAATTTTAACAGCACATGAAGCCATCCCAGAAGCAGTACAAAAATGAATAACATCAGGATTGAATTGTGTTATTTTATTAACTATCTTTTTATAATCAAATTTATATAAGACAGCCATATCATTTTCTGAAAGTTTCAAGCTCTTCACTCTAAAAACTTCAAATT
>CARBWQ010000169.1 GCA_948949055.1 uncultured Eubacteriales bacterium
GAAAATCATGTGTTTTTTATGGGGGATAATAGAAGTGATTCGACAGATGCTCGAAGTTGGGCTGGAACTCACGAAACAAGCAAAATAGTTGGCAAAGTTATAGATATTATTCACGATGGAACTAATTATCCAGGCAATCATGTTTGGTGGATAAATCGAATGGTGGGTTTTATAAAAATATGCTGGAATGATATTTTAAGGTTTTTTGGAGCTAATATTTAAAATTGGTTGTACTTTTTTAAAAAATGTGTTATAATCATCTTGATAGGTAATTAGCCAATCTAAAAAGGAGAATATTAGATGAATAAACAACAATTTATTAAGGCTTTTGCAGACAAAGCTCAATTTACACAAAAAGATGCAGGAATTGCTTTTGAAGCTATGGCTGAAACAATAGCTGATGCATTAAGAAATGGCGAAAAAATCCAAATTGCTGGTTTTGGTACTTTCTCTATGAAAACTAAGGCAGCTAAGGAAGGCATCAATGCTCTTACAGGCAAACCAGTTTCAGTTCCTGAAAGAGATGTCCCTGTTTTCAAGTTTGGTGACAGCTTTAAAGAAACCGTTTCTAAGAAATAATAGTTGTTAGTTTAACGATTGTTTAATAAAAACTATGCTTGTTTAAGCATAGTTTTTTTATTCAGTCAGACAAGAACAATTAGAGCTAGTCGACTGTTTTCAAATATAAATTTTTATTTTTAATTGTGACCTATTTTAATCTTCCTGTTCAATGATTACATAACCTTGTGGATAACCACATAAAGGGCAGGTTGTCCAAGCACTTTTTTTATTTTCGCTGTGTCCACAATTAGAGCAGGTCCAAGTGCAAGGTTTATCGTTTTTATATAAGCTGTCTTGATCAAACTTCTGAGCTAAATATTTAAGTTTTTTTGCATTGTTTAAGTTTACCTCACTTATTAAGTTCAAAACCTGTTCAATCTTTTCAAAACCTTCATCATGAGCTATTTTTGCAAAGTGAGGAAAAATATTCTTTCCTTCGTTTTCTTCAATTTCAGACGAAACCTGCAAACTTGTATCAAGAAGTTGCTCTTCAAAAGGGAAACCAGCTTCAATATTGATGTTGTCTTTGTCGTTTTCAATATTTGCTAGCATTAAATTATATAACGTTGAGGCATGAGCCATTTTATTCTTTGCGATACATTTTAATGTGTCAGCTATATAAGAATATCCTTCACTTATGGCTGTTTTTGCAATAAACTGGTATCTTGCTCCATCTTGGCAAATTCCGGCAAAAGCACGTGCTAGATTTTCTTTGGTAACACTTTCATTAAAGTTCATATTTCCTCCTAAATATTGATAAAATTAAGTTTATAAACTTATAATGTCTTTTCTTAGGGAAAATATTCATTTTAAGTTGCGTATTTATTTGCATTTTGCAAAAAAACATTGTAAAATATTTATAACAATGTGAGGTGTTTATGGACAAAAAGCTTGAACAACATAATAGTCAAAGTTATCATTATGAATTTGTGGGCTTTTCAAATTTTAATAAAGTTTATAAAGCTTTGTCCGAAGCTTTGCCATATTATCGCTTTGAAAAGATTGTTAAAAGGCATTCAAAGGAAATCTTTTATGATATTCCAAGTCATCTTTTAGCTGATGCAGGAATTGCTATTTCAAAGTGGATGGAAGATGGTGAGTCTTCTCTTAATATCAGAAAAATATTTAAGGTAAAAGAGCTTAAAAAGCCAAGCCAAAAGTTTTTGTTTGGAATTTGTAAGAATGATGAACAGCCAAAAGATTATTCATATCAAATGGCAGGTCTAATTGAAAGTACTTTCAGAACTCCTTTTTCTATTGACGTTGAAAGTCTTATAAAACAGACTAGTCCTATCATAGAAATTGATATTTTATTTGATAAATATCAAATTATTTGTGGCACTGGATATAGAGCTATTATGCAGTATGAAAAAGCTGTGTATAAAGATGTGAAAACAGGCAGAAAAGTTGAAAGAGTGGGAATGACCTTTAAGTTTCCAATTGATGATAGGGAAGAAAAACAAGAAATACTAGATACTATTGACAGAAAGATAAAGGGACTGGCATTAAATAATATTTCTCGATTTGAAATCGCTTATAAGTTATTATTTACAAAACCTAAAACTGATTTAGAGATAGAAGAAGTTGGGGAAGAAGAGGAAGATGAAGAATAGTTTAATAAATTGAGAGTCTTTACAAGGCTCTTTTTTATTTGTTAATAACGAACTTATGAGTATGCTTGATATTTTTTAATTTTAAAAATCTATCTGAGTTTATCTATTCTAAAATAAGAGCTTGTCACATAATTTTACATTATAGGAGTTAGCTAGGTTCAGCTTAAAGTAAAATTAGTGAAAAATAATCTTAAACTATCAACTAAATTTGGTTATGGAATTGGGGGACTTGGATATAGTTCGATGTCGCAGACCCTCAATAGTTTTATTATGTTTTTTGCAACTGCTGTAATGGGTATTTCTGGAAGTTTGGTTGGCATTGCTATTGCTATATCTTCACTTTGGGATGGAGTAAGTGACCCACTCATTGGTCATCTATCAGATAATACTAAAAACAAATTCTTTGGAAAACGATTAGGTTTTATGCTTTTTGGAATCTTTGCAATTGCAATTATTAAT
>CARBWQ010000170.1 GCA_948949055.1 uncultured Eubacteriales bacterium
AAAGTTGTAATAAGCATAATTTTTGTAATTTTATCAAATTTAAATTCTTCTTTATCAGAACGCAGTTTATAGTCGATTTCACTTTCCCAGCCCAAATGTCTAGCTCTATCATTATAGATTTCATCAAAGTTTTGAATAAACATTGTTTGAAGTTTTGCGTCAGACACTTCTTCCATATTTCCATTTGAAATGTTTTCAACTTCTTGGAAGAATTTCTGCCTTTCATATTGTTCTATCATTGCTCTTTGCATTTTATTCATCTTATCAAGCGTCGAATGTCTAAACAATCGTTTAAGCAAGAATTTCAACAGATAGAATAGCGAAATTATAAGAAGTACCATAAACATTAAGCCAAATATAGGACTGTTTGCCAGCCAACTTTGCAGTATAGCGAAAGGTTTTTCAAGACCAATTCCATGGAAACTAGAATATCCCATAAAGACAGAAATAGCATTATTCATAAAGTGAACTATCATAGCTGGAATTATACTTTCGCATCTTAAACTAATATAGCCAACAAGTAAACCAATTAAAGTTGCATAGAAAACTTGTTCTATATTTAAATGAAGCAGACCAAAAAGTAACGCTGAGAAAAGGATTGCCTTTTTTGCTCCAAGTGGTGAAAAACCATTCAGTAGCATTCCTCTATGAGTAACTTCTTCACAAACGCCCGGTAAAACAGCAGTAAAGAAGAGGTTGACAATTAAAAGCCAGAATGGATATGACGTCATAGTTCCACTACCACTTGAAAAAGTATAACCAAATGTAGCAAGAAATGCGTTAAAGAAAGTAGTAATTAAAACATTAAGAATATAAACAACAATTCCAATTAAAACAGTAAGAATAACCTGTTTAAAATTTATCTTCTTAAATCTATAAAATTTAAATACATTCTTTGTTTTAGTCTTAGTTAAACCAGCGAAAAGGAAAATTGGAATGATAAATAATAGCCCTACCTGCACAACTAAATTGAGAGCCATATTACCAATTGTGTTATTAAGAAACCCTAGAAGACCAAATGCTGACAACATTCTAATCAATGCAAAGATTACAACGATTGGAAGGTAGCATAACATGGTAATTCTAATTATTTTATTTCTATAAGACACTTTTCTCCTCTTTCACCTTTGTATTTTATTCATTGTACTACCTAATATATTATAAAATATTTTAGATTTCAAGTACCTTTTATGTTTTTTTATATAAGATTATATCATTTCTTGTCGAAAATCAACCAACTTTCCCAGAAGTTATTGTTAAAATACTTGCAATAATCAGTAATATTACACCTACTGCAAATGAAATATATATCCAAATAGAAGTTTTTGTTGAAGTTCTTTCATGTGGAACTTTGCTTTTATGCTTAAAATAGTATCTGTCAATTATAAAATAAATGCCAAAAGTTACAGCAAATAACAATAATGCAACTATATAAAACCACCATTTATCGGCAAGTCCAAATGAAAAGCCTGTCATGTTTTCTACAAAAGCAAAAGTTACAACTAAGAAATTATTTACAAAATGGATAATAATAGAACTTACTAGCGAGCCAGTCCTAAGAACAACCCAACCCATTATACAACCGAGTATAAAAGGATAAACAAGTTGTTGCAGACTTTCGTGCATAATGGCAAACATTAGAGCAGAAAGGATAACAGCGACTATATCATTAAACCTAGACCTTAACCCATGAAGAATCACCCCTCTAAAAATCAGTTCCTCACCAATAGCTGGAAATATTCCTAGAAATACAACTGCCAATACATATTTTCCCCAGCTAGTTGGATTTAAACCAGCCAAGTCACTGCTTAATGGATATCCAACAACTTTCAAGAAATTATCAATAGCACCTATAAAATATTGAATACCAAAGATTGAAAGAACTCCAATTGCAATAAGTAAAAGATAGGTTTGCCATTTCATTTTAAAATCTAAATTTAATGCTCTAAAAGAAATTTTCTTTGTTTTATTATAAACAAGCACAATTGCCACATATAGCAGAAGAGTGCATATTGTAAAAGCAATATAATAGCCCATGGAAGAAGTGATAACCTCGATTTCAACCTCCTGCCCTTGTGCAATAGAAGAAGCAATATAAGAAAATAAAAAAGCCATGATAATTGGTGCTAAAAGTGCTATTAAAAAAACTTTACCACTATCATCATCTTTATATATATTACTTTTTTCAAAGACTTTGTTTCCTTCTGGCTTGCTTCCCATATATGTACTCCTATTATTGAGATTATACTATAAAAGAAAATAAAAACCAAACAAAAGTCTTTACATTTGTGAATTTTATGTTTAAAATAGAATTATGAAAGATTTTATGAAAGAAGCTTTAAAGGAAGCAGAAAAGGCATTAAAGGAAGATGAGGTGCCAATTGGTGCTGTAATAGTAGTTGACGGAAAGATTATTGCAAGAGGTCATAACAAACGAGAGAAAAGCCAAAATGCAATTAAACATGCTGAAATTATCGCAATTGAAAAGGCTTGCAAGAAACTAAAATCTTGGCGACTTGAAAATGCTGAGATTTATATAACATTAGAGCCATGTCCTATGTGTGCAGGTGCGATTGCAAATGCAAGAATTTCAAAAGTCATTTATGGATGCAAAGAAAAAACTTCGGGCGATG
>CARBWQ010000171.1 GCA_948949055.1 uncultured Eubacteriales bacterium
TGTGGTTTTTATTATTTTATAAGACACAATATATCATATATAGAATTATTTAGGAACATTTTAGTCACATAACAATTTTCCTCTTCGATTTTTCGCAAGAGAATTTTAAGTACACAAACAAGGAGTTTTATGATGAAAACAAAAAGCAAAAAAGCATTATCTAAAATTGGTATAGGCACTTGGACCATCAATAAAAATAGCTTAAAAGATGAAGTTGAAGCTTTAAATTTCTACTTTGAAAATGGTATTAATTATATTGATGTCGTTCTAGCTTATGATAATGGTGCTGTAATAGATGTTATAGCTGAGTTTTTGAAGTCTATAAATCGAGAAGATATTTTTATTAATGCGTTTATCACTCACGGATGCAAAACAATCGAAGATATTGACAATCAAATTAATTTTTATTTAGATAAATTGCAAACAGACTATTTAGACTGCGTCACATTGCATAGCCCTGTCTGCTTAGGTTTCAGTTTCACTGAATATGAAAAGGAAATTACAAGGCTTTTTGATGATAAAAGATTTTTAAACATAGGTTACAGCAATTTATCGCCAGAACAATTTGAACAGGTAATTTCGCACACAGCATTTTTTGAAGGTTTATACAACCTAGAAAATAAAATCAATGAAGACAATGGGATAATTGACAAATGCCTTAAAGAAAATATCCAATTTTACGCTTACCAACCTCTTAGAAGAAATAGAACTGCAAAACAAAACTACAAAGAATTAGTTTCACTTGCAAAAAAATATAATAAGACACAAAATCAAATCCTAATAAACTGGATAATAAAACATAAAGGGATTTATCTACTCATAAAGTCAAGCAGTAAAGATCATATAAAAGAAAACATAGAAGCTTTAAACTTTACAATGGACGAGTCTGATTATATTTTACTTGATAAATTCAGAAATGTGGAATTTGACAAAATTCCTTATACTTATAACACTAATGAAGAAGGAAAGATCAGAATAGATCAAATTCCTAACCAACCTATTGGTATTATTTGATTTAAAATTCTATTCACTTACCATTTTTATTTTTTACAAATTTTGTACATTTTTTAAAGATTTTTACAAAATTACTTGCATTTTTGTATAATAAATACTATAATATTAATAAAGATACTATCCTAATGTAAGATATATATTAATAGTGAGGAAATTATGACAAAAAGTAAAAATCTAGTATTAATTACAATCTTTTTATGTTTTTCATTCTTACTTACGGGATTATGTTTTGTGGGTTGTGACAAAAAACAACTTGCCACTCCACAAATTGTTTATGAAAATGGAACAATTAAGTGGCAACCAGTAAAAAATGCCGAAAAATATGAGGTAAAAATAAACGATCAAGTGTTTATAACTTATAATTGTATTTATGATATTCCTCTCACATACAACTCAAAAGACTATAATGTAAGTGTTAAAAGTATTGGCAAAAATATCAATGACTCAGATTTTTGCAAGCCTTTAATTTTCACTGCAAGAAGACTTACTCAAACTCCTGTGACAGTGGAAATAAACTCAGTCAACACTATATATATTTCTTTTGATAAATTAAGTGGAATTAGTAAATATGTTGTTAAAATCAATAATAAAATAAAAGGATCCTACTCATCTTCCTATATACATGTCGTAAGTTCGGATTTTCAAACAGGAGAAAATATAATTTCAGTTGAGCCCGATATAGAAAAAGAATTTTATGATGTTATTATTCCTGCTGTAATTACAGTTGAAAAAAGCGAATCTTTACCTAATATTAGAAATTATAAGCTTATAGATGGTCAAATATACTATGGATATAACTATGAGTATATTTATGACACTTCACACCTATACAATGGAAGAACAAATACTTTTACATTATGCAATTTTGAAGAAAATAAAATCCCTTCAGATGGACCTATTGTTAAAATTTATAAATGCTACCCTTATAGACCTGCAGCGCATGAATATAGTGATAAATATCAACTTTGGGATCGTAAAATAAATGATACTTATAATTTCGTGAAAATAGAATTATTTTCTGAAACAGAAGAAATTATATTTACAAAATTAATAGAATTCTCTGGAACAAATGATTATTATAGTTTCTATATCTATAAAAATACATTAAATTCAACTCCATATTACATTAAGACAACAACATGGGGAGAGAATAGTTTAAGAAGTAATTCTGGTTTAGAATTATTTAAAGCAGAAAATTAAAATTTTACAGAACAATTCAACTGAAAGAACAAAAAAATTCTAATCACCTTTGCGTTTTACTTTGAAATACACTTAGTATAATAAAATAAAAACAAGGGTTCAAATTAACTCACTTAACCCCTGCTATACATTTTAAATGAAAATTTTATTTTCCTCAAATTTTTATGAAGGAGTTAAACCCCACGGGTTCAGCTATTCGCCGAACTGCGAACTAGTCACTTTCGGCTTTGACTAAAATGACCATAACAGGTCATTTTTTACATATCGCTCCTCCCAATTCAAAAGACCACTTTTGGGTCTTTTTTATATTTTAAATTATTTTTAATTTTAAGACCTTACTCTCTAACCAAATTAACTTTATTGTTTAATATTGTTTTATTTAATTTGTAATAAAGAACTGTTTGCAATTCGATGTCG
>CARBWQ010000172.1 GCA_948949055.1 uncultured Eubacteriales bacterium
AAACTGAACAGCTGTCTTTTGTTGATGATAAAGTAAGATTTAAACTTGATAATTTTGAAGGTCCTCTTGATCTTCTTCTTCACCTTATAAAAGATGCTAAACTAGATATTATGACTGTAAAACTTGCTGATATTACAGAACAGTATTTAGAATATATGCAGGATATAGATAGTATTGATATGGATAGGGCGAGCGAATTTATTATTGTGGCAGCAACTCTTATTGAAATCAAATCAAAACATCTTCTTCCAGTTGAAACAGAAGATGAAATAGAAGTTGAAGATAGTGAAGCTCTTTTATTGCAAAGATTAAAAGAGTATGAACTTTTCAAAGAAACAGGTGCTAGGCTGAGAGAAATTGAAAATATCAATAAGTTATATAGAAAGCCTGGAAAAGAAACTGAGAAAGTTAAAATTATTATTAAAGATATGGTTCTTGAAAAATTACTTGATGCTTTTGCTGGACTACTTGCAAGAAGTGAGGCGAGAGGTAAGGAAAAGGAAGAGCCTAAAAAGATTGTTAAAGATAGATTTACAGTTGCTGATAAGATTGTTTCTATCAGAGGCTATGCAAGAGAGCATAAAAGATTTCCTTTTGAAGAACTTTTTGCTCCCGATATGACTAAGAGTGAAATGATCAATGTATTTCTTGCTCTTCTTGAACTTTTGAAACTTCAAAATGTACGAGTAGAACAGGTGGGAATTTTTGAACAAATAAATGTTATTTCTAATGAAGATATAGCTTAATTTAAGTGAGGATAAAAATGGGTAAAATAGATACTATAATGAATTTAAAAGAAGTTGTTTTGTCAATCCTTTTCGTTGCTGGTGATGGTATAGAAAAGGAATTTATTGCAGAGAAACTTGAAATTAATAATAAAGAACTAAATAAAGCTATCGAAGAATTAAAGAAAATTTATAATGGCGATAGTGGAATACATATTATTGAATATAAAAATAAAGTTCAACTTGCTTCAAATCCTGCTTTTGCAAATTATATTTCAGATGTATTAAATCCTATTCGTGAAAAATCTTTGACAAGGGCAGCTCTTGAAACACTTGCAATTATTGCTTATAAACAGCCTATCACAAAACTTGAAATAGAGGATATAAGAAGGGTAAATTCTGATTATGCAGTGCAAATCTTGATTGACCAAAACATGATTGAAGTTGTAGGTCGTAAAGATGCTGTTGGTAAACCACTAATGTTTGGTACTACTGAAAACTTCTTAAAACGTTTTGATATTCAAAATTTAAGTGACCTTCCTGATTATGAACAGCTTCTTGAACGTATTAAAACAATTAGAGCAGAAGAAGATGAACAGAGAGAGGATACATTGTTTAGAAATGTTGAAGATCTTGAATTTAATGAAGAATTGCCAGACTTCTTAAAAGGTGAGGAATTTTCTAAAATTGAGGCAGAAGATAGTGAAACTTCTGATGCTGTTTAAGAGGAATTTTCCTCTTTTTTTTATTGTATATTAAATTCTAGACAACTTTATGTAATGTCAAACAGCTTGTCTGCATAAATTAAAACATGAGAATATTTAGGCAAATAAGCTATGGTGAAAAATATAATCAGGTTAAGTTTAAGGTTAAACTAAATGTAATTAAACTTTTTTATATTATTTTTGCAATCCTTTGCGTTAGTGAAGTTGTTTTAGGTGTGTTATGGGCGTTAGGACTATAATAGATAAAGTAAAAAAGTTTCCAATTCATCCAAGCTTTTTTTTACTATTTTTGTGGTTTGTTTTCACTAAAAATCTCTATTCATTTTTGCTTTTTTGCTCTGTTGTAATGACTCATGAATTAGGTCATTTTATAGTTGCAAAAAAACTAGGTTATAAATTAAACTCTTTTTTAATTGCTCCTTATGGCGTGTGCTTAAATTATAAAGAGAGTGCTTTTGAACAAAAAGATGAAATTCTTATTGCTTTTGCCGGACCTGTGGTTAATTTTGTTCTAAGCATTATATGTATTTCTCTATGGTGGATTTTTCCAGTAACTTACAATTACACTTATGAATTTGTCTTTCAATCGCTTATGCTGGGTTTGTTTAATATTTTGCCTTGTTATCCACTTGATGGTGGTAGAATTTTGGTGGGAATGTTATCAAGAAATCACCCAAGAACAAGAGCAATAAAGATGACAAGAATAATAAATGTTGTAATAGCTTCTATTTTATTTGTCTTGTTTTTTGCAAGTTTGTTATATGATTTTAATCCTTCACTTTGTTTTTGTGGGGTATTTATGATACTTGGATTGGTTGATACGAAATATGAATGCAGTTATAAGCCAGTAGCATTGTATAAGAAAAAAACTAAAAATTTTTCTAAACCATTTTTTTATGTTATAAATAGCGATGTCAAACTTGGTCAAGTGTTGAAAAAAATAGAACTCAACAAATTTACAATCTTTGTTATAAACTTTTCAGATGGAAGGACTAAAATGTTAGATGAACAAAAGATAAAGATTCTTGCAATGAGATTTTCTCTAAATGACAGAATAGAAGATATAGTTTAATAAATTTTAAATAAAAAATAACGGCTTTAAAGTCGTTATTTTGTTTATTATTTTAG
>CARBWQ010000173.1 GCA_948949055.1 uncultured Eubacteriales bacterium
GTTTATAGTGCCGATATAAACTTTAAAGGCACTGCCATACTCAAAAACATTATAGAGATTTATATCCCACATATTAAAATAGTTGTCTTCATCTGCAATACCCTCAAAAGCAGGACCTGCCCCGACAGAAACTTTTGTTTGGTAAGTTGCAAAGGCGTCATCACCTTCTTGTCTTAAACTTAATTTTTCGGTTGTGAAATTTAATATATATCTGCTTGAAGTCAATGATTTAATCTTGTATTTAGCATTTTCATTTCTTCTTGAATAAAGCACAACTTTATCATTTTTGTTAAGTTTTGATGTATCAGCGTCTTTTTCGCCATTCACTTCAAGATAAGATAATCCCTCATGAATATTTGCCTCATCAGTAAGAAGTTCAACAGCGTATTCTGTCATGTCATCAGTGAGGTTTGGAGTAATATCAATTCCAATATAATCTCTTTCTATTACTAAAACGATTACGCCACCTGCTCCAACAACGTTTTCAACGGTAAAGGTATAATCTTTGTCAATATTTGCTCCTTTTTCCATTTGTGCATTGTATAATTCTTCATTATCCCATGTTCCACTTATGGAAACTGAATTATAGTAATCATTGTTTTTATTAGCATCACTATATGCTCCATCTTCACCTGTAATATTTGTAAAGTTTACATAAGCTCCACTCACTTTGTCAGCTTTAAATGACTGGTCAATATTTGCAACTGATGTATTTTTCTCTAAAATTGCACTAATTCTGTATCCACTTTTAATGGAAAGTCCAAACTGATATGAATCACTATTTAAGGCAAATGGTTGATTATTTCTGAACAAAATGCTTCCATTGCCATCTCCAAGATCTTCAAGGCCAGTAACTTTAATATTTCCGTTTTGAGTTGCGATAATGCTTCTAAAATCGCTACCCTGCATGAAAGAACTCACAATCTTTCCACCTTCATCAGAGGCGTAAGCAAACATAACATCAAAACTTCTTTGATTAGATTGTAAGTCTATCCATGTCCAATCAAAATAATACTCGCCTCTTTCAATTGGATAAGAGAGTTTATAATCATCTGCGTTTTCGCTGTTTACTAAGTTTAGTTTACCTTCATCACTGTAAAGACCATTAAACTCATAGCCAGCTCTTAACTTATAACCATTATTTTCTTGGAAGAAACTAGCAAAAGGTTGGTCATATTTAAAGTTGACAGTAAGAGTTCTTTTTCCATAACCATAGTTTAATGTAACACTAGTAGTCGCTTCACTATCATAAGTGATTGTGCTGATAAAGCCATTTTTTATAAGCTTTCCTTGCATTACTGACTCGTCGCTCATATCTACATATGTAATGTCTATTATTTCTATGCTTGGCTTGCTACCTTGATTTAAAATATATACTTGTTGCTCATTTTCTGTTTCGCATCTTAAAACTGGATGAGCTCCAACGTATAAGTTTGCCTTACAACCAGCAGGCTTTTGCGCTATAAGTTCTTTGTCATTTTCTGCAACTAATAGAGTTCTATATGTCGTAGTATCATACCAGTCTTTATTTCCAAATCTAAAAATTCCACCATTGCTTTTATAAAAACCAACAATTCCATAATTAGGCTCGCCAGCATAAGTTACAGCTGTTTTCATAGCCTCTAAACTGTTAAAAACAACGCTGTTTCCATCATAACTAGCTCCACCAAAAATATAACTGTCTGTGTCAATACTACCAATAGTATTAAAGCTAGATCCACTTTGATTTACCTTGCTTGTACATTCGTCATAGCAATTTATATGTAACTATTTTCGCTTATTCCAATTAAGCTTCCAACTGTTATATTGCTAGGTACATTAACCTGACTCCAACCTCCCAGTCTTATATCAGTAATTGTTGCGCCACTTATATTTCCAAACAAGCCTACACCAGAATTATTTTCTGTTGTGATTGTATCAATAGAGATATTTGAAATAATTCTTCCATTACCATAAAACACACCTCTAAAAGGACTGCTTTGACTACCGATAGGAGTCCAAAGAGAGCCAGCAAGGCTAATATCTGCTGTTACGAAAAATACACCGTTGACATAAGCTTCATCACCATGATTGACCTTATAAGCAATCTCAGATAATTGTTCAGCTGACTCAACTTGAATTACGTTGTCATGTCCATAAATGGAAACGCCAGAAGAATTCATCTCGCTCATAAAGTTTTTATCCCTTAACTCTTCCCATTTAGATGTTGGCATCTCATTAGGCATTTGAGAACTTAGAGATAAATTTTCATTATCTGCCTTAGACAAACTGCTGTTGAAATTTGGCAAAAAACAAAAACCTCCTGCCAGAAGTACAACAAACAGGAAAAGGTACAATCCTCTACACATTTTTCTTAACATAAAAGCCTCCTTTTTAGTGGCAAAACAGGTATGCAATTAAAATAATAAACTTTAAAGAAAATTAAACAAGTATAAATATATTTATATTATACAAGTTTATTAAATTTAAGGCAAACGAATTTATGCTAATTTGAAGAATTTATAGATTTAATATTTTTAAGTTGTCGCAAAAT